>DASPZH010000397.1:0-1506 GCA_035636335.1 Streptosporangiaceae bacterium | reverse complement strand
GGCGCCGGCCGCCGCGATCTTGCCGTCCCTGACCTTGGCCGCGACATCGGGGTTGGCCGCGATGGCGTCGTCGACCGCGGCGGCCAGCACGCCGGTGTCGGTCACGACGGCCAGCCCGCGGGCCGCCACGACCTGGTCGGGTGAGCCCTGGCCGCCGAGCACGCCGTCGAGCACCTGCCTGGCCAGCTTGTTGTTCAGCTCTCCCGACTCCACCAGGGCACAGAGCCTGGCCACCTCGGCGGGCGTGACCGGCAGCTCGCCCAGCTCGATGCCGGCCTTGTTGGCCCGCCGGGACAGCTCCGTGAGCCACCAGTTACGCGCCTGCTCGGCCGACGCGCCAGCGGCGACGGTTTCGGCGACGAGGTCGAGCGCGCCCGCGTTGCGCAGCGCCGTCATGTCGAGGTCGGACAGCCCGAGCTCGGCCTGCAAGCGGGCCCGGCGCGCGGCGGGCAACTCGGGCAGCGCCGCCCTGAGCTGCTCGACCCACTCGGCGGCAGGCGCCAGCGGGACCAGGTCGGGCTCGGGGAAGTACCGGTAGTCCTGCGCCTCTTCCTTGCTCCGGCCAGACGTCGTCGCGCCGCTGTCCTCGTGGAAGTGCCTGGTCTCCAGGACCACCCGGCCGCCCGCGTCCAGGACGCCGGCCTGCCGCTCGATCTCGGACCGCACGGCGCGCTCCACCGACCGCAGCGAGTTGACGTTCTTGGTCTCGGTCCGCGTCCCGAACTGCGCCGCCCCGGCCGGCGCGATCGACGTGTTCACGTCGCAGCGCAGCGAGCCCTGCTCCATCCGCACGTCCGATACGCCGAGCGCGCGGATCAGGTCGCGCAGTTCGGTCACGTAGGCCCTGGCCACGACGGGAGCGAGCGCACCGGTGCCGGGGATCGGCTTGGTCACCACCTCGACCAGCGGTATCCCGGCCCGGTTGTAGTCGACGAGGGAGTAGTCGGCGCCGTGTATCCGGCCTGTTGCACCGCCCATGTGCTGCGACTTGCCGGTGTCCTCCTCCAGGTGCACGCGCTCGATGCCGACCCGCACCCGCTGCCCGCCGACCTCGATGTCCAGCCAGCCGTCGGTGCACAGCGGCTCGTCGTACTGCGAGATCTGGAAGTTCTTCGGCATGTCCGGGTAGAAGTAGTTCTTCCTGGCGAACCGGCACCAGGTGGCGATCGAGCAGTTCAGCGCCAGGCCGATCGTGACCGTGTACTCGATCGCCGCCTTGTTGATCACCGGCAGCGATCCGGGCAGGCCCAGGCAGACCGGACAGACCGCGGAGTTCGGCTCGGCGCCGAAGGCGTTCGGGCAGCCGCAGAACATCTTCGACGTCGTGCCGAGCTCGACGTGCGTCTCGAGCCCGGTCACGGGCTCGTACCTGGCGACCGCGTCGTCGAACGGAACGGGAAGGCTGGTCGTCGTGGTGCTCGTCGGTGTCATCGCCCGGCCTCCGCGGTCGCGTCGTCCGCGTTGTCGATGCCGCTCGCCTCGGCGAGCAGCGGATGCCCGCGCCGC
>DASPZH010000396.1:0-1616 GCA_035636335.1 Streptosporangiaceae bacterium | reverse complement strand
GACGCCCAGGTGCAGGGCGACGCCGACCGGCTGACGCTGGCGCTCGACGCGCTGATCGAGAACGCGGTCGACCACACCGATGCCGACGGCAAGATCGAGCTGAGCTCGCGGCAGGAGGACGAGACGGTCATCCTGGCGGTGAGCGACTCGGGCACCGGCATCCCGGCGGCGGAAGCCGAGCGGATCTTCGGCCGGTTCTCGCGGGTCGACACGGGCAGGAGCCGCTCGGCCGGCGGTTTCGGGCTCGGACTGGCGATCGTGAAAGCGATCGTGGAGGCGCACCACGGCTCGGTCCGGGTCAGCAGCGCCGAGGGCCAGGGCTCGGTGTTCGAGCTGCACCTGCCTGCCTCCTCCGATGCGGTCGGTCTCGGGCGGTCGCTCGACCAGCGCGTCACGCTGCGGTAGCAGCGCCGGGCTTACTCCGGCCGGGGCGGTCTCTTCCCGGCCGGCCTTCGGCCGGCCGGGAAGAGACCACGCGGCGGGGCCGGCGAGGGCTGCGCGGACTCGTCGGTAATCGGCCTGGCGCCCGCGGCGAACCTGCCCAGCTCCTCGCCCGCGACGACCCGGCCGGGGAACGGGTCCGCCGCGGCGCGACGGGCGAGCCCGGCGATGGGCAGGTCGGCCCGGGACGCGGCCAGCACCAGGTTGCCGAACCTGCGACCGCGCAGCACGCCCGGGTCGGCGATCAGGCAGGCGCGCGGGAAGACCGACCGCGCCGTCGCGACCCGCGCCCGTGCGTGCGCGAGCGGCGGGCCGTCGCCGATGTTGACCGCGAGGATGCCGGGCGCGGCCAGGGCTCGCCCGACCGCCGCGGTGAACTCCGCCGAGACCAGGTGAGCGGGAGTCCGGCCGCCGGAGAACAGGTCGGCGATCACCACGTCGAAGGAGCCGGGCCTGGTTCGCTCCAGGGCGGCGCGCGCGTCGCTGACCTGGACCCGGATCCGCCCCGGCCCGCTCGCCCGGCGCCCACGCTGATCGAGCGGCAGGCGCTGCCTGACCAGGTCGACCAGCGCGGCGTCGCAGTCCACCGCGAGCTGCGGCGAGCCCGGCCTGGTCGCCGCGACGTACCGGGCCAGCGTCAGGGCGCCGCCGCCGAGGTGCAGCACCCGCAGCGGCTGCCCGGCCGCCGCGGCCAGGTCGATCAGGTGGCCGAGCCGCCGGACGTACTCGAACTCAAGGTGCCGCGGATCGTCCAGATCGACGTGCGACTGCGGGAAGCCGTCGGCCAGCACCGTCCAGGCCGCGGGCCGGTCCCGGTCGGCGACGAGCTCGACCGAGCATCCTGCTGACACGCCAGCCATCGTCCCCGTGCGTCGCGGCCGCTGTCCACTTGGCAGACTGGACGGGTGTCTGCCACCCGCCTGATCACCCTCGACGACGTGCCCGCCCTGGCCGGCCTGCACCGGGCCAACCGCGAGTTCCTCGCCCCGTGGGAGCCGGCCAGGGACGAGGACTTCTACACCGTGCAGGGCCAGCGCGCCGTCGTCGAGGGCGCGCTGGCCAGGCACGAGCAGGGGTCGGTGCTGCCGCACGTCATACTCGACGACTCGGGCGAGGTGGCCGGCCGGATCACGCTCTCCGAGATCGCCCGCGGTCCGTTCGAGTCGTGCAGCGTG
>DASPZH010000395.1:0-8697 GCA_035636335.1 Streptosporangiaceae bacterium | reverse complement strand
GCAGGCAGTTTCATGCTCACCGCCGGCGGCCTCGCCCCCGCGCCGTGACGGCCAGGCAGCCGCTCGGCTGCTGGCGATCGGGGCGTCCGGGCCGATCATCTCGGAAGCCAACCGGTAAGAGGCGGTCCTGGGCCGCCTGCGCCGGATTGAACCACAAATCCTTCGGCTTACCCAAAAGTCTTAGGCTCGGCTCCGGCAGTGCGCGCGGCGCCTGATCTGAGGGCTGGCCGAGCGAGATCGCGGAGTCCGGGTGTCCGGCGCGATCTGGACTTCCCCCGGGTTTGACCCCGCGAGAGCGGACAGTGCGCCAGAAAGCGGGCCTGGAACCGTGACCAAGCCCGGGTAAGTCATCGGTGCGGCGGCGGGCCAGGCGGTCACCGAGGTGATGGGCGGGGCACTGCGCACGGGCGGATCGGGTGCCATGGCCGCGATCGTTCTCGCCGGTGCCGATCGGCCGTTGGCCGCGGACTTTCCACGTACCATTGTGCTGGCCGGGTGGGCAACGCCGGGCGATCTTGGCCGGGCGCGCAGAGCCGGGCGAGTCGCCTCGGCCGGGAGCGGGCGCCGGACAATTTCGGGACATGAGACCAGCCGATGGCAGACCAGACCGGGGATGGCGCGGACCGAGGCGAGCGGAACGCGCTCGACCTTGACGCGCTCGCCGTCAGCGACCGGTTCCGGCTGTTCAACTTCACCCGGCGCGATGACCACGTCGCCTACCTGTGGGTGCTGCGGGCGCTCGACCGGCTCCGTGCGGTGCATCAGGTCCAGGCGCACAGCGACGAGGTGGCGGCGGCCCTGGCCGAGCTGGCCGCGTTCCACGACGAGGCGCCCCGGCTGGACGGCAGCCTCAGGGAGAAGCTGGACGCGCTGGCCGAGGACGGGATGGTGCACCGGCTCGAGGACGCGTCCCGGGCGGGAAGCCTGGCCAGATACCGGAACCGGCAGTCTGTCTACCAGTTCAGCGAGCTTGGCTACCGCGCGTTCGCGGCCGTGGAGGACGTGCTGGCCGCCAGGATCAGCGACGCGAACCTGTCCCGCCTGGTGTTCTCCGACATCCTCGACGACCTGAAGTCGCTCGCGGCGGCCGTCCGCGACGCCGACGGCCAGCAGGTGTACCGCCGGCTGTCCAGGCTGGACGCCGTCCTGGACGACATGTCGCGCCGCGCGGCGCAGTTCCACCTGACGCTCGGCGAGATCATCCGGTCCACGGACACGTCACCGGGCACGTTCTTGCGGTACAAGAACGCGCTGCTGACCCACATGACCGACTTCATGGCCGAGCTCGACCGGTATCTGCCCAGGCTCGCGGCCGCCGTCGCGGAGGTGGAGGACGCCGCCGGCCGCGACGGCCCGCACGGCCCGCACGGCCCGGGCGCGGACGCGATGCTGCGGCGCGCCGCCGAGGCCGACGAGCGCCCGTTCCTGAGCTATGACGAACTACTGGAGGACTGGCGCAGGCGCTGGGCGGCGCTGCGCGCGTGGTTCGCCCCCGACGGGTCCGGCGAGTCGCGCGCCAGCGGCCTGCGCACCGCTACCCGCGCCGCCGTCTCCGGGGTCATCGCCCTGCTCCGGCAGGTCACCGAGGCGCAGCGGGGCGGGGTGAACCGGTCCTCCCAGCTCAGGCACCTGGCCGAATGGGTATTCAACGCGCCGGACGAGGGCGCGGCTTACGCCCTGATGTCCGCGGCGTTCAACCTGCGGTCTGCGCGTCATCTCGGTGGAGCGCACGACGACGCCGAGCAGATCTCCGAGCGCGCGGCGTGGTGGGACGCGCCCGGCGTGGAGATATCGGTCACCCTGTTCCGGCGCGGGAAGGCGCCGACTCCCGGCATTCCGCAGCCCGTGCGATCCCAGCCGGCGATCCGTGCCGAGCTGCGGCGACGCCAGGCCGCCGCGCGAGCGGCCGAGCGGGCGGCCGCCGGGCGGCTGCTGGAGTCCGGGGCGCACGGGCGGGTCCTGGACGAGGCGGAGACCCGGGTGCTGCTCAGGCTGCTGACCCTGGCCACCGAGGCGCGGACCGTCGTCGCCGGCCGGGTGGCTGCCGGGTCCGGCGGCAACGACGTGCTCACCATGCGCCTCGTCCCGTCGGAGCTGGGCAGCGCGGTGCGCACCACGAACGGCGTCCTGCACCTGCCCGGACTCAGCCTGGACCTCGCGCCGGCGGGTCCAGCGGACGGCGGCAGGCGCTGATGGCCGTGCCCGCCGCCGGGGTCGCGCCGAGCGATCTCGGCTCGTACCAGCAAGCCGTCCGCCTGGTCCTCACCCACGACATCATCACCGCCGCCAGGCCGCGACCCGGCGTGCTCGACCAGGTGCTGCGCTGGGCCGACCAGATGACCAGGGACTTCCGCGAGGTCCTGGGATACACGCTGATCGCCACCACCCGCCAGGTCAGGCTGTCCAGGAGGCTCGACGCGCTCGACCCGACGCAGGGCACGATGTTCGCCAAGAACGGCAGGCCGTTCGACCGGCGTCGGCTCGCGTACCTGTGCCTGGTGCTCGCGTCATTCCAGCGCTCGCGGGTGGAGATCAGCCTGGCCGACCTGGTACGAGCCTTCGCCCCGGCCGCGAACGCCATCGACGCCCTCGGCTTCGACGCGACGGTGACCGCGCACAAGGCAGCGGTCGTGGACGTGCTCGACTGGCTGGTCGAGCGCGGGGCGCTCCGGTTGTCCGACGGCTCGCTCGAGGCGTGGGCGCAAGACAGCGAGCGCGGCGACGCCCTCTACGACATTGACCACGACATCTGCGCGGCGCTGTTCAAGCCCGCCCGGCCGCTGCAGCACCTGACCAGCGCCGCCGGGCTGCTCGACGCGCCGTTCGTCAGCGCGAAGCGCGGCGCCCAGCGCGCCGCCGCGGCGCAGCGCGCGGCCCGCGCGCTGGCCGAGTACCCGGTGGTCTACTTCGGTCAGGTCGACCCGGAGATCGCGGACGCCCTACGGCTGCCAGGAGCCGCCGAGAACCTGGCCCGGCTGACCGGCCTGGCGGTGGAGCGGCGGGCCGAGGGTGTCCTGCTCGCCGACGCGGGCGGCAGGTTCACCGACAAGCCGTTCCCCGGGCGCGGCAGCGCGGTCAACCGCGCGGCCGGCCTGCTGCTCGCGAAGATAGCCGACGTCATCGAGGACCCCGGCGAACCCCTGACCAGAATCGACGTGCCAGCCGAGGCCACCGACCAGCGCGACCTGCTGGCCAGGATCGATTCCGCGCTTCCGGTGGCCGGGGTGGTGCAAGAGCTGGCCTGGTCGGCTCCGGCAGACAATCATGACTTTCAACACGAGCCGCCGACGACCGTGACATCGCAGGCCGGCCAGGTCGGCGGCGCATCGCCGGGCAGCGTCCCGCTGATCGAGGACAGCAGGCTGCGGGCGATGATCGACGAACTGTACGACGAGCTCGGAGCGGCGTCGTTCACGATCACCTGGCAGCACGACCCGCGCGGCCTGCTCGAGGCGGCGACGGCGTTCCTGGCCGATCTGCGCCTGCTGCGCCGGGTTCCCGGCGGCGTGCTGGTCCTGCCGGCCGCGGCCCGCTACCGCAACATCACGCTGGCGCTGCCGGTCAGGCACGCCGGGGACGGGCAGATGGCGCTGCACTTCGGCGCCGCGGGCGCGGACGGAGAGGAGTCATCGACGTGACGCAGGACCGGTTCAGGCCCACCCGCGCGGGCGTCATCAACGTGTGGGACTACGTGGACGAGGAGTTCGCGTTCGCGGACGGCCGGCTGGCGCTCCGCGGCCACAACGGGTCGGGCAAGACCAAGGCGCTCGAGGTGCTGTTCCCGTTCGTGCTCGACGGCGTGGCCGACTCCCGCCGCCTCGACCCGTTCAGCGGCGAGAACCGGACCATGAAGTCCAACCTGCTGTACCGGGGCCAGGAGGCCGAGTACGGCTATGTCTGGATGGAGTTCGCGCGGCCGGGCCCGGCGGAGACCGTGACGCTGGTCATCGGGATGCGCGCGCACCGCAACCGCGACGGGGTGCGAACGTCGTTCTTCGTCACCGGCAAGCGGCTCGGCGCCGATTTCGGGCTGCTGTCGGCCGACTCCCGGCCGCTGACCGAGCGGCAGCTCAAGGCCGTCCTTGAGCCGGGCGCCTGGCATCGGACCGCCACCGAGTACCGCGACGCGGTCGACACCCGGCTGTTCGGCCTCGGCCGGGAGCGGTACGCGCAACTGCTCGACCTGCTGCTCGCGCTGCGCCGCCCGCTGCTGGCCAAGGATCTCGACCCGGCGAAGGTGTCCGACACGCTGACGGCGGGGCTGAGTCCCGTCGACGACGACCTCGTCCAGCAGGCCGCCCGCGACTTCGAGAACCTCGCGGCCGTGCAGAAACTCTACGACGACCTGGTCGCGGCGAACGCCGCCATCGGTGAGTTCCTCGGGCACTACACCAGCTACCTGCGCTCACATGCCCGGTTCCAGCTTGAGCGGGTGCAGGCCAGGATCGAGGCGGCGGCCGGGCACGCCGACCGGATCGCGGTCGCCGCGGCGGCCGGGCGCACGGCGGCCGCCGCGGAGCGGCGTGCCCTGGCCGACCGGGATGCCAGGCGGGCGGAGGGCGAGCGGCTGCAAGGCCGCCTGGCCGGGCTGAAGAACTCGGACGAGTACAAGGCGCAGGGCCGTCTCGACGACAAGCGCCGCGAGGTGCTCGCCGGCCAGCGCGAGGTCGGCGGCCAGCGCAGCCGCCTGGATCGCGACCGCCGCCAGATCAAGGACCTGCAGGACGCGGCGGTCAAGCTCAGCCGCCGCGCCGTCGAGGCCAGGACGGCGCAGGACAGGTTCGCGGCCGACCTGGCTGAGGCCGCCGAGCGGTCCGGCATAGCCGACGACGGTTTCGGCCCGGTCGACACCGGCGACGACCTGCTCGTCACGGCCCGCGCGCGGGCCGTGGCCCGCCGGGACGACGTGTCGGAGATCCGCAGGCTGCTCGAGGCCCTCCGCGACGCCAGGGCCAAGCGCACGTACGCCGAGCAGGAGGTCGGCAGCAAGGAGTCCGCCGAGCGCGAGGAGGAGCAGGCGTCTTCGGCGGCCGATCGCCGCCTCGCGCAGGCACGCAAGGCGGCGGCCGATGAGCTCGCCGCCTGGACCGCGCGCTGGACCGCCCCCGAGCCCGCGCCCGCGGCTGAGTCCGTGCCCGCGCCCGCGGCTGAGTCCGTGCCCGCACCCGCTCCGCCCACCTCGGACGGCCTCGCCGGGCACGTCGTCTCCGCGGCCGATGCCGAGGTCCTCGGCGCGGCGCTGGAGCGGATCGGGGACGCGGGCGCGCCCAGCCTGGCCGAGGTCTTCGCCGGCCTGACCGCCGAACGCCAGGCGGCCACGATCACCGCGCGGGCGAACCTGGAAACCGAGCTGCGCGAGGCGCGACGGCGGCTGGCCGGCCTGCGGGCCGAGCGGGAAGCGATCGCCGCCCAGAAGGACGATGCGCCGCCGGCCAACGACCTGCGCACCGCCAGCCGGGACGGGCGGCCAGGCGCGCCGCTCTGGCAGCTCGTCCGGTTCGCGGACGGCGTCGACGGCGCGCAGGCGGCCGCGGTCGAGGGCGCGCTTTACGGCGCCGGCCTGCTCACCGCGTGGATTCACCCCGATCCGGCGCAGACCACCGACGCGCTCGCCGCGGCCGAGCCGGACGGCTACCTGATCGCCGCGGACCCCGCGGACGGCGCCGGACGCCGGACGCTCGCCGACATCCTCCGCCCGGAGGACCAGGAGCAGGTCGCTCCCGCCGTGATCACCGCGATCCTGCGGTCGGTCGCGCTGAGCGACGACCTGGTGCCCGCCGGGGAGCGGCCGCCCGCCCCGGCAGGCGGCGCGAGCGTCCCGGTTGTCAGCAGGAAAGCGCAGTTCAGCTACGGCGTTCACGCGGGGGCGCGGCCCAAGTCGGCACCGGAGTACATCGGCGCCACCAACCGGGCGAACCGCCGCCGCGCCAGGCTCGCCGAGCAGGACCGGCTCATCGCGCAGGCCGCCGCGGCGGAGCAGCGGCTCGCGGCCGGACTGGACCGGGCCGCCGCGCTGCTCGAGGACTTCCGGCGCGCGCGGCGCGAGTTGCCCGCCACCGCGCCGGTCGCGAAGGCGGCCGACGCGGTCAGCACGCACGCGGCGCTGCTGGCCAGGGTCAGGGACGAGCTCGCCCGCGCCAGGAAGGCGCTCGACGCCGCGATCGTCGAGGTGGACGCGAAGAGCAGGCTGCTCAGGCAGGCCGCCGCCGAACGGCGGATGCCGACGGCCGCGGAGCAGGTCGACGCGATCGCGCGCGCGGCCGCCGAGTTCGAGAGCGTGGCGACGCAGCTAAACGGCGAGCGGGTGAAGCTGGCGCAGGCGGAAGAGGACCTCGCCGAGCGAACCGAGACGATCGAGCGGCTGACCGCCGAACTCGCCGGATCCGAGCGCGCCGTAGCCGACCGGGAACGCGCGCAGGACGCGCTGGAAGAGGAGTTCCAGACGCTGCAGGACACGCTCGGCGCAGACGTCCAGCAGGTGCTGGGGCAGATCCGCGACACCGAGAAGCGACTCAGCGCGGCCGGCGACGCGTACGACGAGCTCGACGCCCGGGCGCACCGCGAGTCGATGAACGCCGTCCGGGCCGAGGAGAATCTCAAGGGCGGCCGCGAGGCGCTGGCCGACGCGGTCGGACAGCTCTACGAGCAGGCCACCGAGTTCGGCCCGTACGCGCGGGCCGAGCTGCGGCCGCTGATCGGGGTCGCCAACGTCGGCCCGTGGCCGGACGCCCGCTGGCCGGACGTCGAGCGTGCCTGCGACGCCATCACCGCGGAGCTGACACGGGACGCCGGCCCCGGCGGTGGCCAGAGCACGCCCGCGGACGCGGCGACGACGGTCTGCGGGGTGCTGCCGTCCGGCGTCGCCGAGATCCTTGCCGCGTTCGCCGCCGCCACCCGCGGCGGGCGCCAGGTCACCGAGGGAACGCTCAAGAACACCGCCGACCGGATGTCGACCGGGCTGAAGGACTTCACCGAGGCGCTCGCCGCCTGCGACGAGGACTACCGGGTCGACTGGACGCCCGGCGGCGTGGTGACCGTGCACGTGCTCGACGGCGAGGGCCGCAAGCCGGTCGCCGAGTTCGCCGCGAGGATCGCCGACCGCATGGCCGACCAGGGCACCCTGCTCGAGGACCGGGAGCGCAAGGTGCTCGAGGACGAGCTGCTGGCCGGCCTCGCCCAGCAGATCCACGGCCGCGTCATCGCCGCCAGGGACCTCGTGCGCGACATGGACTCCGACACCAGGTCGAAGCCGATGTCGTCGGGAATCGCCGTCGGCATCCGGTGGGCGCAGTCCGACAAGATCACCGACCGGCAGCGCGCCGCTTCCCGGCTGCTCGAGCGAGCCGCCCCCGGGCCGGAACGCCTCGCCGAGCTCCGTGGCCTGCTGCGCGAGATGATCAGGGAGTATCGCGGCACTCACCCCCGCGCCACCTACCGGGAAGCGCTCGGCAGCGTGCTGGACTACCGGTCCTGGCACGTGTTCGAGCTGCTGCTGCTGCAGCCCGGCGAGCCTGAGGTGCGGCTGACCCGCGCCAAGCACTCGGTCATGTCAGGCGGCGAGAAGTCCGCGTCGATCCACCTGCCGCTGTTCGCGGCGGCCAACGCGCTGTACTCGTCAGCGAAGGACCAGTGCCCGCGGATGATCGCGCTGGACGAGGCGTTCGTCGGCATCGACGAGCGGTACAAGCCCGACCTGTTCGGCCTGGCTGTGAAGTTCGCTCTCGACCTGTTCATGACCGGCCACGACCTGTGGGTCACCTGCGCCACGGTGCCAACGATCGCGCACTACGACATGTACCACGACAAGACCACCCACACCGTGTCGTCGCTGCTGATGCTGTGGGACGGCACGCAGCTTCTCGACGCCGGGGCCGGCTACGCGGACAACGACGATCTTGTCACCCGGCTTCTCGGCTTCCGCCCGACCCGGCACGCGCCGCTCGGCAGCGAGCAGACGCTCTATGCCGCGGTCGCCGGCGACCAGGCCGCGGACGACGAGGCCGAGGACGACGATGACGCGGAAAATGCCGACCCGGCAGCCGGCGCCGAGGGGGCGAGCGACGCGTGATGACCGGCCCCGACCGGGCGTCCGGCTACCAGTCGGCGGACTACCAGCGGCTGCTCGCGGCCGCGCGCCGGTCGCTGGAGCGCTCGGGTGGCACGCTGGCCGGGTCGGTCAGCGTCAGCGAGCCGACCGACGCGGAGCGCAGGGCGATCATCGGCATCACCGGGCAGTACCGGGACCTGCGGACGGCCAGGATGTCGGTGCGCCTCGCCGACCTGGACCGCGCGGTTCGCGAGACCACCGGGCGCGGCCTGCCCGACTTGCTGGCCGAGATGGGCGGGCCGCTGCGGGACCGCCCTGCCGAGCGGAGCGCGCTGGCCGCCGCGCGCCAGGCCGCCGTCGGCGCGGCGCAAACCAGTCCGCTGCATGCCTCCTGCGGCTGGTACCGGGACTGGCTCGCCGAGGTGGTGCGCGACGGCAGCCTGACGAAGCTGGTCAACTCGGGCGAGCAGGCGCAGCTTGCGCAGGCGGTACGCGTGCTCGAGCAGCTTGGACGCTCGGGCGCCCCGGTGCTGCTGCCTGCGCTCGCCGCCGACGTCACCGGGGACACCAAGGCCCTGAGCCACGGAACGGTCCTGTCGACGCTTGTGCTGCGCGCGCTGGCGATCAAGGCGGGGGCCGGCAGGCCGGAG
>DASPZH010000394.1:0-7438 GCA_035636335.1 Streptosporangiaceae bacterium | reverse complement strand
ACCTGCCTGGCATTCCCGGGCTGAGGCGCGACGTCGACACGCTCGCCGACCTGCACATCGCCGCGCTGATCGGGCTCGGCAGCAGAACTCGGTCGGCGCGCGAATCGATCAGGTCGGGGATCAGCTAAGACGCGCACCCGTCCCGGCTGGCACCCAGACGGGCTGGCGCCCGGAGGAGGGGGCGCTGTGAGGAGCTGGCGCCTAGATGTGAACGATCGGGCAGGTCAGCGTCCTGGTGATGCCCGGAACTCCCTGGATCTGCGCCACTACGAGCCGGGCCAGGTCATCGACATTGTCCGCTTCGGCGCGAACGATAACGTCGTAAGGACCAGTCACATCGTCCGCCTGGGTCACGCCGGTGAGCTCGCCGATGGCTATCGCCACCGCTGCGGCCTTCCCGACCTCAGTCTGGACGAGGATGTATGCCTGGACCATGTCGCCCTCCGGTCGTCAGTGTGGTCGCAACGCTACCGTAGGCAGCGGGTGCCAGCGCGGCAGGTTGGTCCGGCTCTGCAAGACCGGGGAGGCACGTATCACCATCGCGGAGTTCGGCGAGTTCGCCTTGATCGCGGCCATCGCAGAACGACTTCCCGGCTGCCCGGGCGTGATCGTCGGGATCGGCGACGACGCGGCGGTGCTCAGTGCCGCCGACGGCCGCGTGGTCGCCACGACCGACATGCTGATCGAGGGCAGGCACTTTCGCCGCGAGTGGTCGTCGCCGCGCGACATCGGTCGCAAGGCCGCCGCCAGGAACCTGGCCGACATCGCCGCCATGGGAGCCAGTCCGACCGCCCTGCTCGTCAGCTTCGCCGGGCCGGGCGAGCTAGAGGTGGCCTGGGTGCTCGAGCTCGCGGACGGGATCGGGCAGGAAGCCGCGGTAGCCGGGGCCGGAGTCGCGGGCGGGGACACGAGCAGCGCGGACGTTGTCACGCTGGCCGTCACCGCGCTTGGATACCTGGCCGGCCGCGAGCCGGTCACCCGAGGCGGCGCCAGGACGGGCGACGTCGTGGCGCTCGCCGGGACGGTGGGCGCAGCCGCGGCCGGGCTGGCTCTGCTCACCGCCGGGCTCGCGGCACCCGACGGCGCAGCCGGCGCTGGGGCTGAACCCGAAGCCGTGCCCGCCGACCTGCGCTACCTGGTTCGGGCCCACCAGCGTCCCGATCCGCCCTACGACGCCGGCCCGGAGGCCGCCGCGCTCGGGGCGACGTCGATGATCGATATCAGCGACGGGCTGATCGCCGACCTTGGCCATGTCGCGGACCGCAGCGGCGTGGAGATCGAGCTCAGATCGGGCCTAGTCGCGGCCGAACCTGTGGTCAGGCCCGGCTCGCTCGCGCGGGCGGCTGAACTGCTCGGCGGGGCCGACTGGCTGCCGTGGGTGCTCGCCGGCGGCGACGATCACGCGCTGGCCGCCACCTTTCCGCCGGGCGCCGCGCTGCCCGGCCGCTGGACCGTCATCGGGCAGGTGAGCCGCGGGCACGGGATTTTGGTCGATGGCCGCAGGTGGGACGGGGCCGGCGGCTGGGAGCACTTCCGCGCGTGATTACGCATCGTGTTCAAAGCAATTCTCAATGTCACTCGCCCCGACGGCCATTTGCTTGATATAACCACACTGATGCCGCGTCACCGGCTGGAGGGCCTTCCTCGACACAGGGCGAAGCGTCAGGGGTTCTCTCCTGCACGCAGCGTCTGGTCCTATGCCGCCCACGCGCGGTTCGCCAAAGATGTGCCCACGCCGCCCACGCCGCTCCCGCCGCTCCCGCCGCCCATGCAGCTCCCGCCCGGCCGCAGGTCCGCGGCGCGGCCCCGGCACGCGGCGAGGCCGGAGTACGGGCGGATTATCAGGGGGGGCATGCTGACGCCGTGGTTCGCGGTCGGCATCGGCTTCGTAGTCGCGACCTCGCTGACCCTGGCCACCCCGCACCCGGCGCTCACCTTCCCCGCGCCGAAGAGCGGCCGCTGCGTCCAGGCCGGGTGCACCGCGGCCGTCCCGCCGGACAAGGGCCGGCACACAACGATCAAGCGTGACAACCCGCTCCCGTCGCAGCCCGACGCCAGCGAGCAGCCGACCGGCATCAAGGTCGAGTACGCGGTGCAGACGATGCGGCACGACCAGTTCATGGCCGTGATCGTGATCGTGGGCCGTCATCCGCTGAAGGACTGGACGCTCAAGCTCGTCCTGCCAGGAGCCCACATCGACAGCATCATGTGGGCCAAGTGGCGGTCGGCCGGGCCGGACGGCGTGGTCGTGAACGGCTCGCCTTCGCCGTGGCCGCGGTCGAACGCGAACGAGGCGAGGATAGTGCTAGCCGGTACGGGAACCCCCGGCCGGCCGACGGGCTGCGTCTTCGACACCGGACGCTGCCGGTTCCGCGCGCTCAAACAGACCCGCCGGAACGGCCGCTGGCCCTTCGGCCACTTAAAACCGTCAGGCTGACTGACCCGCCATGCCGTCGTGCCCCCGGGCGAGTCCTAGTCTGGCTGGTATGGGCAAAACTCCGCCGCGGGTGCTCGCCATCGCGGGCTCGGACTCAGGGGGCGGCGCCGGGATCCAGGCCGACCTGAAGACGATGCTCGCGCTCGGCGTGCACGGCATGACGGTGATCTGCGCGGTCACCGCCCAGAACTCGCTCGGCGTGCAGGGCTACTGGGAGCTTCCGCCGGAGGCCGTTCTGGCGCAGCTTGACTCGGTGCTCGGCGACATCGGCGCACAGGCGATCAAGACCGGGATGCTCGCCTCGGCGGAGATCGTGCGGACGGTCAGCGCCCGGCTGGCCGACGTCGACGCGCCGGTGGTCGTCGATCCGGTAGCCGTGTCCAAGCACGGGGACAGCCTGCTGTCGGCCGGGGCGCTCGAGGCGCTCAGGAGCGACCTGCTGCCGCTCGCGACGGTGGTGACGCCGAACCTGTTCGAGGCCGAGTTGCTGACCGGCCTGACGATCTCGGACGAGCCGTCCATGCTGGCCGCCGCGAAGCAGATCGCCGCGCGCGGTCCGCGCTGGGTCATGGTCAAGGGCGGTCATCTCCCGGGTAACCCGGTCGACCTGCTGTTCGGCGACGGCCACCTCGTCCGCTACCCGGGCACCAGGATCGCGAGCCGCCACACGCACGGAACGGGCTGCACGCTGGCCTCAGCGATCGCCTCGCGCCTCGCGATGGGCGCCGATGTGCCGGCCGCAGTCGAGTCGGCCAAGGAGTACGTCACCGGCGCGATCGACGGCGGCTTCCCGCTCGGCGCGGGCATCGGGCCGGTCGGCCACGGCTGGCGGATCCGCCAGCCGGTCGGCTAGGAACCTCAGCGGGTGATCTTGCCCGCCTTGATGCATGAGGTGCACACGTTCAGCCGCTTGGGCGTCCGGCCCACCTTGACGCGGACGCGCTGAATGTTGGGGTTCCAGCGGCGCGGGGTGCGGCGGTGCGAGTACGACACGTTGTTGCCGAAGCCCGGCCCCTTGCCGCACACATCGCAGACGGAAGCCACGGGATCGCTCCATTGGTGGTAGTCAGATGGGTCATCGGGCCGGCCTGCGCCTGACCCAGCCGCACAAGACTATCCGACCGGCGCCGCTGAGCGCGACTCGGCCGCCGGCAGCCGGCCAGCCCGGCGGCGCCCGCCGCCGGTGCCCGTCGCGGTCCGGCCGTGCGCGGGCGGCCGACAGAGCGGCCAAGTAGCCTGCATGAGTATGCCGGCAGTTGAGGTGATGGACGGCGAGGTCGTGCGGCTGTGGTTCCGCCTCGCGGCCGACGCGCTCGGACGTGCCAGGGCGGCGATCGACACGCTGAACGTGTTTCCCGTGCCGGACTCGGACACGGGCACCAACCTGCACCGGACGATCACCAGCGCCGCGGAGGCGCTGGCCGAACTCCCCGCTCGGGCCAGCAACGCCGATACCTGGGAGGCCGCCGCGACCGCCGCGCTGCGCGGCGCATGCGGCAACTCGGGCATCATCGTCAGCCAGCTCCTGCGCGGCCTCGCCGACACGTGCGGCCCGGCGTCGCCCTGCGACGGCCAGGTCGTCGCGGTCGCGCTGGCCAGGGCCGCGGTCCTGGCCAGGGCGGCCGTGCACCGGCCGGTCGAGGGCACGGTCCTGACCGTGGCCGACGCGGCGGCGCACGCGGCGGCGGGGGCGGCGGCGGGGGCCGCGGCGGGGGCCAGTGGACTGGCCGGCGTCGGCCGCGCGGCCGCACTGGGCGCCCGCCAGGCGCTCGCCCGCACCCAGCGCCAGCTTGACGTCCTGGCGGCCAGCGGAGTGGTCGACGCCGGCGGTGCCGGGCTCTGCGTGGTGCTCGATGCGCTCAGCGCCGCGATCAGCGGGACTCACCCGGCGGCCTATGACCTGCCGGAGCCCGCCCCCGGTCACGGCGCCGGCGGCCAGGCGCAGGCCGGGCCGCCCGCGTACGAGGTCACGTTCCTGCTCGACGCGGCCGAGGCGGCGGTCGCGGACCTGCGGACCCGGCTTGGCCTGCTCGGCGACTCCGTCGTGGTCTCCGGTCGCGACCGGCTGTGGCACGTGCACGCGCACGCGGCCGACGCCGGCGCGGTCATCGAGGCTGGTCTGGCCACCGGCCAGCCAAGCAAGATCACGGTCACTTACCTCAACGCGGCTCCCCCGGCCACCGCGGCCGGCAGGCCCGCGCCGCCGGTCGGGGTCGTCGTGGTCGCCGAGGGGGCCGGCCTGCGCCAGATACTGGCGGAGGCCGGGGCGAGGGTCGTGCCGGCCGAGCCGGGCGCCGGCCAGGTCGCGCGGGAGCTCGCGGGAATGGCCAGATCCGGCGGGCCCGCGGTCCTGGTCACGCGGCCCGGCGAGCCGTCCCTGGTGTGGCCGCCCGGCTGGCCGGTGATCGAGATCGACTGCCCGATCCAAGCGCTCGCGGCGCTTGCCGTGCACGACCCGCGGTGCGACCCAGCTTCCGACCTGGCCGCGATGCGCCGTGCGGCGGCGGGCATGCGCTGGGCCGCGGCCGCCAGCGACCTGGCCGCGGTCGCCGGCGCCGACGAGGTCGGTGTGACCGGCGTCGATCAGGCCGCGATGGCGGTCGGCCTGGCCGACCTGCTCATCGCCGCCGGCCCCGAAATGATCACCCTGATCACCGGGCAGGCGGCCGACCCCGGCCTCGGCGCGGCGGTGGCGGACCATGTCGCGGCGCTGGCCCCGCAGGTCGAGGTTGTCTGCTATGACGGCGGTATGCCCAGTGCCGCGCTGCTGATCGGGGCCGAGTAAGCAGATGCCGAAGCTCACGGACCCGCTCCGGCCTGTCGTCGGCGACAAGGCTGCGCGGCGGCTGGCCACGCTCGGCTCCGGCCTGCGGACCGTCGGCGATCTGCTGAGCTACTACCCGCGCCGGTACGAGACCCGCGGCGAGCTGACCGACCTCGCCGGGCTCAGGGATGGCGAGCACGTCACGGTCCAGGCGATGATCGCCTCGGTGTCGAGCAGGCCGATGCGGAACAGGCGAGGCTCCATCTTCGAGGCGGTCGTCACCGACGGGCACGGCCAGCTCACGCTGACCTTTTTCGGGAAAGGCCGGCAGGACTGGCGGGAACGCCAGCTCGCCCCCGGCCTGCGCGGCCTGTTCTCCGGTCAGGTGTCGACCTTCCGCGGCAAGCGCCAGCTCTCGCACCCGGAGTACGAGCTGATCGGGTCCGGCGCCGCGGACTCGGCCCGGGCGGTCGAGTTCGCCACCGAGCTGATCCCGATCTACCCGGCCAGCAAGGACATCGCGTCCTGGCAGATCGCCGACTCGGTCAGGCTCGCGCTCGCGGCGGCCGAGCTGGACGGCGACCCGTTGCCCGCGCAGATCAGGGACCGGTACGGGCTGTACGGCTACGCCCGCGCGCTGAACGCCATCCACCGGCCGGCCGACGAGCGGGACAAGAGCCGGGCGGTGCGCCGGCTGAAGTGGGACGAGGCGTTCATGCTCCAGGTGGTGCTCGCCCAGCGCCGGCGGATCTCCACCGAGTACATCGCGCTGCCGCGCCCGGTGGCCGACGGCGGCCTGCTGGCCGAGTTCGACGGCGACCTGCCGTTCGAGCTCACCGCCGGCCAGCGGCAGGCCGGGGCGACGATCTCCGCCGACCTCGCCCAGGAGCATCCGATGCACAGGCTGCTGCAGGGCGAGGTCGGCTCGGGCAAGACGGTGGTCGCGCTGCGGGCGATGCTCCAGGTCGTCGACGCGGCCGGCCAGTCGGCGCTGCTCGCGCCGACCGAGGTGCTCGCCCAGCAGCATCACCGCTCGATCAGCCAGATGCTCGGCCCGATGGCGATGGCCGGCCAGCTTGGCGGCGCCGAGCAGGCCACCAGGGTCGCGCTGCTGACCGGATCGCAGGGCAGCGCCGCCCGCCGCCGCGCGCTGCTCGAGGCGGCCAGCGGCGAGGCCGGGATCGTCATCGGCACGCACGCGCTGCTCGAGGAGCACGTGCAGTTCGCCGACCTCGGCCTGATCGTGATCGACGAGCAGCACCGGTTCGGCGTCGAGCAGCGGGAGGCACTGCGCGGCAAGGCCGCCGAGGGCAGGCCGCACGTGCTCGTGATGACGGCGACCCCGATACCGAGGACGGTCGCGATGACCGTGTTCGGCGATCTCGAGGTCACCGAGCTGACCGAGTTGCCGGCCGGGCGCGCGCCGATCGCCACGCACGTGGTGCCGGCCGCCGCGAAGCCGCACTACCTCGACCGCACCTGGGAGCGGGTGAAGGAGGAGGTGGCAGCGGGCCGGCAGGCCTACGTCGTGTGCCCGAGGATCGGCGGGGAGCCGGACGGCCAGGCCCCGGCGGCTCCGGGCGCCGCCGCAGGGGCGGCCGCGGCCGAGCGGGGCGGCCGGCAGGGCCGCGCGGTCGGCGCGAGCGATGCCGACGACGGCGGTTTCGGCGTCGCCGACGACGGCGGCCTGGACTTCGGCGACGACCTCGACGAGACCGAGCAGGAGCGCCGGCCGGCCCTGGCGGTGATCGACATCGCCGCCGGGCTCAAGCAGGGTCCGCTGGCCGGCCTGAGGCTGGCCGTCCTGCACGGGAGGCTGGCACCGGACGAGAAGGACAAGGTCATGCTGGCCTTCGCCGACGGCCAGGTCGACGTGCTGGTGACCACGACGGTCGTCGAGGTCGGCGTCGACGTGCCGAACGCCACGACAATGGTGATCATGGACGCCGACCGGTTCGGGGTCTCCCAGCTTCACCAGCTACGCGGCCGGGTCGGCCGGGGCGGCCATCCCGGTCTGTGCCTGCTGGTGACCGAGGCGGCCCCCGACGGGCCGGCCAGGGCCCGTCTCGACGCGGTCGCCGCGACCCAGGACGGTTTCGCCCTGTCCAGGCTCGACCTGGAGCAGCGCCGGGAGGGCGACGTGCTCGGCGCCGCACAGGCGGGCCGCAGGTCGAGCCTGAGGCTGCTGACCCTGCTCGCCGACGAGGAGCTGATCGGCCGCGCGCGGCATGACGCCA
>DASPZH010000393.1:0-8018 GCA_035636335.1 Streptosporangiaceae bacterium | reverse complement strand
TGCCGCCGTCACTGCCGCCGCCGTCACTGCCGCCGCCGTCACTGCCGCCGCCGGCGCGTGCGCGGTCCACCCGGACCTGACCCGGCCCGATGATCCGGCCGGTGCCGCGGAAAAGCTGCCCGCCCTTGCCCGTGAACCTGTCCGCGGCGACCGTGTCATCCCAGTCGTCGGTCGCCTCGTCCCTGATCCGCCGGGCTACCGGCTGCCAGCTCGGCTCGACCGCGGCCCGGCCCGCCATGCCGGCCACCCGGCCGGCCTCGGCCAGCAGGTTCGCGGCGCGGATCATCATCTTGGACGGGACGCACCCGAAGAACGGGCACTCCCCGCCGACCAGCCGAGACTCGACGCCCGCCACGGCCAGACCCGCCTGCGCGAGCCGGCCGGCGAGGTCCTCACCGCCGGGGCCCATTCCGATGACGATCACATCGAACTCGTGCTCGCTCACGCTGCCCTCCGGGACTGTCAGACCGGCCTGCTATGGATAGGCCAAGCACATCAGGGAATTACCCTGCCCGGCCGGCAGTTGGCACACTGAGTGCCCGGTGCCGCCCGAGATTCGCCTGGGAGATGGTGATTGAGCTGCCCGCCGACACGACAAGCGCCGGTCTGACCAGCCCAAACTGGAGCCTCGCCCGCGAGGCGGACCCGCCGATATCGGAGACCGACGCCGAGAACCTCATCCGGGCCATCTGCTTCAAGACCGGTCCACCCGGAACTATCGGCACGGAGCTCGAATGGCTAGTCAGCGACGCATCTGACCCGTCGCTGACTGTTCCATTTGAGAGGATTCGTGAAGTTCTAGCGCACCTCGAAAGGCCGGGCGCACTGCCCGGAGCCGGCCTCCTGACCCTGGAGCCAGGCGGCCAGGTCGAACTCAGCACAGCTCCAGCGACGGACCTCAGCGACTGCGTCGCCGCCGCGAGCGGCGACCTCGCGGTCCTGCACGAGGCGTTCGGCGAAGCCGGCCTCGTGCTCACCGGTCACGGCATCGATCCGCTCCGGCGGCCAAGCCGGGTAATCCAGCTTCCGCGGTACGCGGCCATGGAACAGTACTTCGACCGTGACGGCCACTGGGGCAGGCTGATGATGTGCAGCACCGCCTCGGTGCAGGTCTGCGTCGACGCCGGCCTCGAAGACGGCGGGACGTCTGGCTACCCGTTCCGGTGGCGGCTGCTGCATGCGCTCGGGCCGGTGCTCGTCGCGGCGTTCGCGAACTCGCCGCTGCGCCGCGGCCAGCCGACGGGCTGGAAGTGCACCAGGCAGCTCGTGTGGTCCAGGCTCGACCCGGGCCGTACCCGGCCGGCCGGGGCGGCGGCGGCGGGCCGGGCGGACGCGCGCGAGCACTGGGTCAGGTACGCGATGGACGCCGAGCTGCTGTGCGTGCGCCGCCCGGACGGCCAGCCCTGGACGGTCCCGGCCGGGCTCACGTTCAGGGACTGGCTGCGCGGTGCTGATCGACACCGGGCCGATCAGCCGCGCCCGCCAGGCGATGCCTGCGGGCCGCTGGGCGCCGGGCCGACCGCCGACGACCTCAGCTACCACCTGTCCACGCTGTTCCCCCCGGTGCGGCCGCGCGGCCACTTCGAAGTGCGGGTGATCGATGCCCAGCACGGCGACGGCTGGATCGTGCCGGTCGCGGTGGTAGCGGCGCTCGCCGACGACCCGGCGGCGGCGGACGCTGCGATGGCCGCGACCGAGCCGGTCTGGCGCGGCCAGGGCGACGGCCCGTGGCTGCGCGCGGCCAGGCTCGGCCTGGCCGACCCGGCGCTGGCCAGGGCCGCCCAGCGATGCTTCGAGGCGGCCGAGGCCTCGCTGGCCAGATCGGGCGCCCCCGCGCGGATCAGGAAGGCCGTCGCCGAGTTCGCCGACCAGTACGTGCGGCGAAGCAGGTGCCCCGCCGACGACATCCTCGACACCATCGGAAACCCGGAAGGACAGTCATGACCATCGCCGCCGACGCCAGCACGCTGCGCGACGAGATCGCGGCCCGGCTGGACACCGCCAGGAAGCGGACCCACGGGCTGACCGACTGCGTGGACGAGACCGACCTGGTCCGCCAGCACTCTCCGCTGATGTCCCCGCTGGTGTGGGACCTTGCTCACGTCGCCAACCAGGAAGAGCTCTGGCTGCTCCGCGGCGTCGGCGGCCGGGAGCCGATGCGCCCCGAGATCGACCCGCTGTATGACGCCTTCGAGCACCCGCGCGCCACGCGGCCCGCCCTGCCGCTGCTGCCTCCCGCCGAGGCGCGCGGCTACGCCCGCGAGGTCCGCGGCCGGGTGCTCGACCTGCTCGAGCGGGTCAGCTTCACGACCGGCCCGCTGGTCAGGCGCGGCTTCGTGTTCGGGATGATCGCGCAGCACGAGCAGCAGCACGACGAGACGATGCTGGCCACCCATCAGCTCAGGCGCGGCGGCCCGGTACTGAGCGCCCCGCCGCCCGGCCCGGCCCCGGCCGACGCGCTCCGGCTGCCCGCCGAGGTACTGGTTCCCGGCGGCCCGTTCACGATGGGCACCTCCACCGAGCCGTGGGCGCTCGACAACGAGCGGCCCGCCCACGTCGTCGACGTGCCGCCGTTCCACCTTGACACCGCGCCGGTCAGCAACGCCGCCTACGCCGAGTTCATCGCCGACGGCGGCTACGACGACGCGCGGCTGTGGAGTCCGGGCGGATGGCAGTACCGGCAGAAGGCGAGCCTGACCGCGCCGCTGTTCTGGGAGCGGGGCGGAGCCGGCCAGTGGCTGCGGCGCAGGTTCGGCGTCACCGAGCCGGTGCCGCCGGCCGAGCCGGTCATGCACGTCTGCTGGTATGAGGCGGACGCGTACGCGCGCTGGGCCGGGCGGCGGCTGCCGTCCGAGGCCGAGTGGGAGAAGTCCGCCAGGTTCGACCCCGAGTCCGGCCGGTCCCGCCGTTATCCGTGGGGCGACGCCGACGCCGACGCCGCGCCGGCCCGCGCCAACCTCGGCCAGCGCCACCTGCAGCCCGCCCCGGCCGGCAGCTACCGTTCCGGTGCGGCGCCGTCCGGCGCCAGGCAGCTCATCGGCGACGTGTGGGAGTGGACGGCCAGCGACTTCCTGCCGTACCCGGGCTTCGCCGCCTACCCCTACAAGGAGTACTCCGAGGTGTTCTTCGGCCCCGACTACAAGGTGCTGCGCGGCGGCGCGTTCTCCGCCGACCCGGTCGTGTGCCGCAGCACGTTCAGGAACTGGGACTACCCGGTCAGGCGGCAGATCTTCGCCGGCTTCCGCACCGCCCGCGACGCGGATCTCGCCTGATGTGCCGGCACTTCGCCTACCTCGGCGAGCAGGTCAGCATCAAGTCCGTGCTGTTCGACCCGCCGCACAGCCTGGTCCAGCAGGCGTGGGCGCCGCGCTGGCAGAAGCACGGCACCATGAACGTCGACGGGTTCGGCGTCGGCTGGTACGCCGACGGCGACCCGCTCCCGGCCAGGTACCGCGGGACCGGCCCGATCTGGTCGGACGACTGCCTGCCCGACCTCGCGCGGGTCACCCGCGCCCGGGCGATGCTGTGCGCGGTCCGCTCGGCATCGGTCGGCACCGACACCGGCGCGGCAGCGGCCGCACCCTATGCCCACGGCAAGTGGCTTTTCAGCCTTAACGGAGCTCTCGTCGGCTGGTCGGCCGCGGCGGGCAGCTCGACCAGGCCGCGGCGCCGCGCGGCGGCGCCCGCCGATGCCGACCCGGCGGTCGGAGCCGGCGCCGAGCCGGGCCTGCTGGCGGGGGCGCGGGCGGAGGCGGCCGGAGAGTCGATCACCGAGCCTGCCCCGAGCGCGCCCGCCCATCTCGCCGAGGCCGCGGCGGCGGTGCTCCGGCTCGCCGAGGCCCTGCCGGCGGCCGACCTGCTCCAGTTGCAGGCCAGGTGCGACACGGCGCTGCTGTGGGGGATGGTGCTGGCCAGGCTGCGGGCGGGAGAGCGGCCGGCCGCCGCGCTGGCGGGAACGGTCACCGACATCTGGGCGGCGGGCGGCACCGGCCGGTTCAACCTGCTGCTCACCGACGGCGAGGTCATCGCCGCCACGGCCGCCGGCGACTCGCTGTGCTACCGGCACCGGCAGGACGGCGTGATCGTCGCCTCCGAGCCCTCCGGTGACGACCCCGGCTGGCGTAGGGTGTCCGACGGCAGCGTGGTAGAGGCGACGACGGCGGGGGTGACCGTCCGGCCGCTCACCGCCGTGGCGCTGGCCGGGCAGGCCGGTCGCCAGAACGGGGAGGCGGCACGGCGATGACGGGCATCCAGATCGACCGGAGGCTGCCGGATCGGTACTTCGAGGCCTCGCTGCGCGCCGACGTCCTGGCCGGGCTGACGGCCACGCCGAAGACGCTGCCGCCGAAGTGGTTCTATGACGAGCGGGGCAGCGAGCTGTTCGAGAAGATCACGCTCCTCGACGAGTACTACCCGACCCGCGCCGAGCGAGAGATCCTGGCCGGGGCCGCCGCCGAGATCGCGGCGGCGACCCGGGCGGCGACGCTCGTCGAGCTCGGGTCGGGCACGGCCGACAAGACCACGCTGCTGCTCGACGCGCTCCGCGGCGCGGGCCCGCTGGCCGCCTACGTCCCCGTCGACGTCAGCGAGTCGGCGCTGGTCATGGCGGCCACCCGGATGCAGGAGCGCTACCCGGGCCTGCGGGTCCAGGCGGTGCTGTCCGACTTCACCGAGCATCTCGGGCTCCCCGAGTGCGGCGGCCCCCGGCTGGTGGCGTTCCTGGGCGGGACGATCGGCAACCTGCTGCCCGCCGAGCGGGCGGAGTTCTTCGCCAGCCTGCGCTCCCGGCTGCGGGCCGGCGACGCGCTGCTGCTCGGCACCGACCTGGTGAAGGACCCGGACGTGCTGGTCGCCGCCTACGACGACGCGGCCGGGGTGACGGCCGAGTTCAACAAGAACATCCTGCGCGTGCTGAACGCCGAGCTCGACGGCAACTTCGACGTCGACGACTTCGAGCACGTCGCGGTCTGGGACGCCGCGGCCGAGTGGATCGAGATGCGGCTGCGATCGGCCGTCGACCAGACCGTGCTGCTGCGGGCGATGGGACTGAGCGTCCGGTTCGCGGCCGGCGAGGAGATGCGGACGGAGATCTCGGCCAAGTTCCGCCGGGACGGGATAGCGAGGGAGCTGGCCGCTGCCGGGATTGACCTGCGCTCCTGGTGGACCGACTCGCAGGCCAGGTTCGGCCTGTCCCTCTCGGTGCCCGTCTAGGAGCGGCCTCCGGGCGCGCAGCCGACGCACGTGGACGCGGCCGGGCGGGCGGCCAGCCGCGGCGCGCCCATCGGCTGGCCGCACCGCTCGCAAGATCCGTAGCTCCCGGCGTTCAGCCGGTCCAGGGCCGCGTCGATCTCGGCGAGGCGGCCTCGCGCCTGGCTGACCAGAGCGGCGATGTGCTGCCGCTCATACGCGATCGTCGCGCCCTCGGGGTCATGCTCGTCGTCGGCGTTGGCCTGGCTCGCCGACTCAACCACGGCCGCGAACTCCCGTTCCAGGCCGGCCAGCCGCTCGCTTGTTGCCGACCGGTAGGCGGCCAGCCTGGCCCGTGCCCCGTCGCTGGTCACGACTCTTCGGGCAGCGGTCCCGAGCCCGCCCCGGCCTGGGTGCCGCCTGTCGCGTCGGAGGTCTCGATCGCCCGGAACCGCCACCTGGCCAGCTCGACGCCGTTGACCTCGAGCAGCGCGGCGTAGTCGCCCGGCCGGTCGAGGATGAAGTTGGTGACGAGCGCCGCCACCGGCATCACCGTGAAGTCACCGACCCGCATGTTAGGCGTGGTCCCGACCCGGAACTGGCCCTCGAGCCGCGCGGTCAGCGGCCGACCGTCGGCGTCTTCGAACGTCACGGCGAACGCGTGGCCCTGGTGGTGCTGGCGCCACGGTATGTGCAGTACCGCCGCTAATCCGAAGGCCCTGACCATCGGGTACTCGGCACTGTAGACCTGGTTCCAGAACCCGCCATTGACGTAGAGCTTCCCGTTCTCCACCACCGCATGGTCGGCGAGAAAGAACGCACACGCCTGGATGTCCTCGGGCATCGGCCGGTCCGTCATAGGACTAACCTATGTGGCCGACCAATGTGCCAGTGACGGCTGATCGACGGAGGACCATGATGCCGGACAAGCTGACTCACGACGGGCTGAAGGGGCTGCGGGAGGTGGCGCGGCGCCATGTCCGCGACGACCTCGTCCCCGGTCTGGTGTACCTGGTCGCCTGCGGCGAGCAGGTCCACGCCGAGGCGCTGGGAACGCTGTCGGTCGGCGGCGCCCCGGTCGCCAGGGACTCGCTGTTCCGCATCGCCTCGACGACCAAGCCGATCACCGCGGCGGCAACGCTGGCACTGGCCGGCGAGGGGTTGCTCGACCTGGACGTGCCGGTCGACGATCTGCTGCCGGAACTGGCCGGCCGGCGCGTGCTGACCAGGATGGACGGCCCGCTCGACGACACGGTGCCCGCGCGCCGGCCGATCACGACCAGGGACCTGCTGACGTTCACCTTCGGCTTCGGCATGGTCACCGAGATGTTCTTCGCGCCGGCGCCGTGGCCGGTGGTCGCGGCGACCGAGGAGCTGAGGCTGTCGACCATCGGGCCGCCCGCGCCCGACGTGCAGCCGGACCCCGGCACCTGGATCGCGGGCCTGGGCAGCCTGCCGCTGCTGGCGCAGCCCGGCGAGCGGTGGATGTACAACACCGGGGCGTCGGTGCTCGGCGTGCTGCTGGCCCGCGCGGCCGGCCAGCCTATCGGCGACGTGATGCGAACCCGCATCTTCGAACCGCTCGCGATGACCGACACCGGGTTCTGGACCACGCGGACCGACCGCCTCGCCACCTCCTACCAGCCGACCCCGGACGGCCTGGTCGTCAACGACGAGCCGGCCGGCGCCTGGAGCCGGCCGCCCGCCTTCGGCGACGCGGCCGCGGGCCTCGTCTCGACCGCGGACGACCTGCTCGCGTTCGCCAGGATGCTGCTCCGCCGCGGCGCGGGGGTGCTGTCGGCCGATGCTGTCCGCGCGATGACCACCGACCAGCTCACGCCGGAGCAGAAGGCGCACGGCGGCCTCGGGCCGGACTTCTTCGCCGGCCAGTCCTGGGGCTTCTGCCAGGCGGTACGCGACGACGGCGCGTTCGGCTGGGACGGCGGCCTCGGCTCGTCCTGGCTGGTCGACCCGGCCCAGGACCTCACGGTGATCGTGCTGACCCAGCGCATGTGGGAGACCTCGCAGCCGCCGGCCGTGCACCGCGAAGTGCAGGCCGCCGCCTACGCGGCTCTCGCCTGACGTTGCCGCGGGCAGTGCCTACCCGCCGACCGGCGGAGCCCATGCCGGCCGGGGGATGAGGCAGAACGGGTGCCCGGCCGGATCGGCGAAAACGCTGGCGCCTTCGGTGCCCGCGTCCAGCCGACGCGCGCCGATCGCCAGGACGCGCTCCTCGGCGGCTGGAACGTCGTCGACCATGATGTCGAGGTGAACCTGCTGGGGCACCGCGCCGTCCGGCCACGTCGGCGGCCTGTGGTCGGGAGCGAGTTGGAACGCCAGGCCCGAGGTGTGATCGCTGGCGGCTACCACGACGAAGTCGTCGCTGGTGTACGTGACCGGCAGCGCGAGCAACTCGGCGTAGAACGCGGCCAGCCCGGCCGGATCGGGACAGTCGATGACGACGTGGTGCATTCTGCCGATCATCGGGGCGGCCCGGCCTCGATGCGCTCGCGGATCGGGGCCAGCGGGTCGGCCAGATCCTCCTGCACGCCCCAGCGGGTCTCCAGCCACCAGGTGCACCCGGCCTGCGCCCACCCTGCCACCTGGGCCCGCGCCGCCGCCGGTTCACCGGCCGGGGTCTCGCCATCGGCGACCACGTCCAGGCCGGGCCGGGCGCCGTGCTCGATCAGCCAGTCCCTCGCGGCCCGCGCGTCGCCCGGCCCCGCTTCCCGGCCCGGCAGCCGGTACTGCGGGATCACCCCATCGCAGCGCAGTGCCCGGCGCATCGACTTCTCGGCAGGCCACACGCCGACCACCCACAGCGGGATGGG
>DASPZH010000392.1:0-5318 GCA_035636335.1 Streptosporangiaceae bacterium | reverse complement strand
GGGCGGCAAGATCGGATCCGGTATCACCGTGGTCAGGGACTACGACCGGTCGCTGCCGCCGATACCGACCTACCCCGCCGAGCTCAACCAGGTCTGGACCAATCTGATCGACAACGCTGTCTCGGCGATGCGCGACACGGGAACGCTGACCGTCCGCACGGCCGCCGACGGGGACCGGTTGCTCGTCGAGTTCGCGGACACCGGGCCGGGCGTGCCAGCGGACATCGCGAACCGGATCTTCGAGCCATTCTTCACCACCAAGCCCGTGGGCCAGGGCACGGGTCTCGGCCTGGACATTTCCTGGCGGATCATCGTGAACAGGCACCACGGCGACCTGAAGGTGCAATCCGTCCCCGGCGACACCCGCTTCCGCGTGTGGCTGCCGGTCACGCACAGCGAACCGGCGACCTAGGTGTCAGTTTGTTTTGACACCGCCCGTCTGTCAGTTTAAACTGACATCGTGAACCTCGAAGCAGGGCCGACGGCCTCGGTCAGATCGGCGGACGGCACGACGATCGGATACCGCCAGACGGGAGCGGGTCCCGGCGTTGTCCTGGTGCACGGAGGAGGGCAGGCGTCGCAGAACCTGATGACCTTGGCCGGGGCTCTGAGTGGCAGCTTTACCGTCTATGTTCCCGACCGGCGCGGCCGCGGCATGAGCGGCCCCTATCGCGAGGGTCACGGCGTCCGCAAGGAGGTCGAGGACCTCGATGCGCTCCTTGGCCAGACGGGCGCGCATAACGTCTTCGGGCTGAGCGTCGGCGCCGTGATCGCGATCGAGGCGGCGAGGACGCTGCCGGCGGTCACCAGACTGGCGCTGTATGAGCCGCCGCTGGAGTTCGATGGCATAACGCAGACATCGTGGCTGCCCCGCTACGAGCGCGAAATGGCGGCGGGCCGGCTCGCCGCGGCCCTGGTCACCATCATGAAGGGCACCGCCGACCGGACACCGCTCCGCCTTATTCCCCGGTTCCTGCTCGTGGCTGCACTCAGCGTCGCTCTTCGCCAGACCGAAGGCAAGCCCGTGCCGGCCGGCGTCGTCTCGCCCCGCGACCTCATCCCCACGATGCACTACGACGAGCGAACGGTCCTGGACGCAGCAGGCCCGCTGGACCGGTTCGCCGGCTTGTCCTGCGAAGTGCTCCTGCTCGGCGGCTCGAAGAGCGCCCGGAGCCTCACCGCTGCCCTCGACGGGCTCGGCGCCACCCTTCCCCGCGCCCGCCGGGTCACGCTGTCCGGCGTCGGTCACACCGCGGCCGACAACGGCGGCAGGCCAGAACTCGTCGCGGCGGAGCTACGAGCCTTCTTCCGCTAACCACGCCGACCTCCGTCGCTGCCGGGCGGGCTAGTAGTTGTCCAGGATCAGAGCGAGCACGAGAACGCCGACCAGGCATGCTCCCACCACGGCGAGAACCTGGACACCGATGACGAGGCCGGTGAGCAGAAAGCCGAGTCCGACGAGCAACATCCGCGGCGCGACCTTCGGCGCGTGCTTGCTCAGGACGTCGTTGAGCCGGTCGCCGAGTACCGGTATCCACAGCAGGCCGATCAGCACCGCCACGCAAACGAGGCCGCCGAGGATTAGGCGACCCGGCACAGGTCCTGTCGCCACGACGTTCACGGTATATCTAATGTCCCCGCCCGCGACCAGCGAATCACCCGTTGCGGACGACGCCGGCCAGATCCCGGCCCCCTAGCCTGCTAGCAGGCGCCCTCGCGCGAGGTCGCCCGGACCAGGACACTGCCGACGGGGGGCCATCATGGAGCGGTATCCGAACATCAGCGATCACGGCCTGATCGGTGACCTGCAGACGGCGGCTCTGGTGACGACGGACGGGACGGTGGACTGGTTCTGCACGCCGCGGTTCGACTCCCCGAGCGTGTTCGCGTCGCTGCTGGACGCCGACAAGGGCGGCTACTGCCGGATCGCCCCCGACACCAGCGAGTACGTGAGCCGCCAGCTCTACCTCCCCGACACCGCGATGCTGATCACCCGGTTCCTGACCGGGGACGGAGTCGGCGAGGTCACTGACTTCATGCCGGTCGCCGGGCGCCAGGCCACGGACCGGCACCGGCTGGTCCGCCAGCTCAAGGTCGTCCGCGGCACGATGACGTTCGTCGCCGACATCAAGCCCCGGTTCGACTACGGGCGGGCACCGCACACCCTGGACATCACCGGCGACGGGTTCGTGTTCAGCTCCGGCCGCATGCACCTGACCGTCTGCCCGACCGGCGACCGGGAGGTCTCGCTCGGCGAGCACGACCGGCTCGTCGTCGAGCGGATCGGTGATGACCTGCGGATCACCATGACCCTTGGCGAGGGCGAGTCGGCGGGCATTGTGTTGGAGTCAATGGGCGGCCGTCCCCGCCGTATCCCAGCCGCCGAACTGCGGCAGATGACCGACGACACCGCGAAGTTCTGGCGGAACTGGGTGCACAAGTCGACCTACCGCGGCCGGTGGCGGGAAATGGTGGCCCGCTCCGCGATGACGCTGAAGCTGATGACCTACGCGCCCACCGGCGCGCTCGTCGCCGCGCCCACCGCCGGGCTGCCCGAGCTGGCCGGGGGCGAGCGGAACTGGGACTACCGCTACACCTGGATCCGCGACGCCTCGTTCTCCGTCTACGCCCTGCTCGGGCTCGGCTACGCCGGCGAGGCCGCGGCGTTCGGCCAGTGGGTCCGCGACCGGCTGGTCGAGCACGGCGGCAGCGGCCCGGCCGGGCAGCACGGCAACGGCGTCACCCCGATGAACATCATGTACCGGGTCGACGGCAGCTCCGACCTGAGCGAGGAGACCCTGGACCACCTCGAGGGCTGGCGCGGCTCGCGCCCGGTCCGGATCGGCAACGGCGCCGCCGGCCAGCTCCAGCTCGACATCTACGGCGAGGCCCTCGACGCCGTCGCCAAGATCGACGCACGCGGCCTGCAGCCCGCCTACCAGGGCTGGACCGCCGTCGCGAACATGATCGACTGGCTCTGCGGCCACTGGGACCAGCCCGACGAGGGCGTCTGGGAGACCCGCGGCGGCCGCCAGGACTTCACCTACGGGCGGGTCCAGTGCTGGGTCGCGCTCGACCGGGCCATCCGGCTCGCCGAGGGCCGCGGCCGGCCCGCCGACATCAACCGGTGGCGCACCACCCGCGACGCCATCTACGAGCAGGTCATGACGCGCGGGTGGAACCCCAAGCGCCAGGCGTTCACCCAGCACTACGACACCGACGTGCTCGACTCCTCGCTGCTCATGATGCCGCTGATGGGGTTCGTGTCCCCGTTCGACCCGATGTGGCTGCAGACCCTGGAGGCGATGGACCACGAGCTGGTCTCCGACAGCCTGGTCTACCGGTACAACCCGAGCGCCTCCCCGGACGGCCTACAGGGCAGTGAAGGCACCTTCTCGCTGTGCACGTTCTGGTACGTCGACGCCCTGGCCCGCTCGGGCCGGCTCGAGGACGCCGAGCTCGTCTTCAACAAGATGCAGACCTACGCCAACCACCTCGGCCTGTACTCCGAGGAGATCGGCATCACCGGCGAACAGCTCGGCAACTTCCCCCAGGCGTTCAGCCACCTGGCCCTGATCAACGCCGCCGTCAACCTGGACTACCAGCTCGACCACGGCGCCGGCAACGTCGATCCCGTCCTGGCCCGCGCGGACGGCGCCGTGCCCACCGTGGTGCCCGGCTGACCGCCGGGCACCGGACGCAGTCATGAGCCTGGTAGAGGCCGTGCCGGTAGCGCGGCGCCCAGTCAAGCAGCTCGAACCGGTAATCGGCCGCGCTCGCCACGCCGAGCTGGTCAGCGCCGCCGACCGGTTCAAGCGCCGCCTCGGCCGGCGGACCGTGTGGAACATCAGCTCGACCGCGGTCGGCGGCGGGGTCGCGGAGATGTTGCAGGTACTGCTCGGGTATGTCCGGGACTTCGAGATCGCCAGTCACTGGATGGTGATCACCGGCGATGCCGAGTTCTTCGTGATCACCAAGCGCCTGCACAACCAGATCCACGGCCAGGCCGCCGGCGGCCCGCTGACCGCCGCCGACGCCGGGCACTACGCGCGGATGCTGGCCGCGAACGCCGTCGAGCTGCTCGACCGCGTGCGGCCGGGAGACCTGGTCGTGCTGCACGACCCGCAGACCGCCGGGCTGACCGAGTTCCTCACCCGCGCGGGCGCGCTCGTCGCCTGGCGCTGTCACATCGGCGTGGACTGGTCGAACGGCGTGACCGCGGCCGCCTGGGAGTTCCTGCGCCCGCACCTGACCGCGGCACGTGGCTTCGTCTTCACCCGCCGCGAGTACGTGCCGGCGTGGATCCCCCGCGAGAAGGTCGCCATCATTCCGCCGTCGATCGATCCGTTCTCGCCGAAGAACCAGCACCTCGACGACGACACCGTGCGGGGGATCCTCGCCAGCATCGGCGTGCTCGACGGGTCGGCCCCGCACGGACCGACGTCCTTCACCCGCCGCGACGGCGCGACGGGCCGCGTTACCCGGTCCGCACAGGTCACCGGCGAGTCCCTCCCCGGTCCCGACGACCCGGTGGTCGTCCAGGTGTCCCGCTGGGACCAGCTCAAGGACATGCCCGCCGTCATGCGCGGCTTCGCCGACTACGTCGCGCCATCCGGCCGCGGCTACCTCATGCTCGTCGGCCCCGCGGTCGCCGGGGTCACCGACGATCCCGAGGGCGCCGGCGTCTTCGCCGAGTGCCTGCTGCGCTGGCGCGAGCTGCCCGCCGCGGTCCGGGCCAGGATCCTGCTGGTCACGCTGCCGCTCCACGACGCCGACGAGAACGCCGCGATGGTCAACGCGCTGCAGCGGCATGCCAGCGTCATCGTGCAGAAGAGCCTCGCCGAGGGCTTCGGCCTGACCGTCGCCGAGGGCATGTGGAAGGGCCGACCGGTCATCGGCTCGGCGGTCGGCGGGATCATCGACCAGATACCCGCCGGAGCCGGCATCCTGCTGCCCGACCCGCGCGATCTGGCGGCCTTCGGCACCGCGGTCCGGGGGCTGCTCGACGACCCCGGCGAGGCGGGCCGGATGGGGTGCGCCGCCCAGGCCCACATCAGCCAGCACTACGTCGGCGATCGGCACCTGCTCCGCTACGAGCGCCTGTTCGACACGCTGATCCCGGCGGGCGTTCCCGGCTAGCGGTCCCCGGCCCGCGGCCCGGCAGGCCGACTTGATCCCGGGCGGGACCGTTCCCGGCACCATCGCGGCACTAGAGCAAGCCGCCCGCATCGTGCGGGACGAAGTTCGCCGGGACGGCCGACCGCTCACCCGCGATGCCCTCGCCAACCAGCTCCGTGCCGCCGGCCACCCCGTCCGCA
>DASPZH010000391.1:0-10391 GCA_035636335.1 Streptosporangiaceae bacterium | reverse complement strand
CTGGATCGGGGCGTTCAGCGCCATCCGCTCGGCCATCTCCCGGCGCTGCCTGTTGTCGGAGGTCAGGTCGGGCAGGTAGCGGCGGCGGCCGAGCATTGTCTCGGTGTAGCCGTCCTGGCGCGCCCTGGCCACCACGGCGTGAAGGTAGTCACGGACTCCGCCGAACACGGCGAAGTACTCGTCCATGTACCCGCGGGCTTCCTCGGCGGGCACGCGAAGCTGCTGGGACAGCCCGTAGACGGACAAGCCGTAGGCCAGGCCGTAGTTCATCGCCTTGATCTTGGCGCGCAGCTCGCCGGTCACCTCGTCGGCCGGCACGCTGAAGACGCGCGCGGCCGTCGCCGCGTGGAAGTCGTGCCCGGACCCGAACGCCGCGGCCAGCGCCTCGTCACCGGACAGGTGCGCCATGATGCGCAGCTCGATCTGGCTGTAGTCGGCGGTCAGCAGGCACTCGTAGCCGACCCCGACCACGAACCCGCGCCTGATCCGCCGCCCTTCCTCGGTCCTGATCGGGATGTTCTGCAGGTTCGGGTCGGTCGAGGAGAGCCTGCCGGTCGCGGCGATCATCTGGTTGTAGGTGGTGTGTATCCGCCCGTCCTGGCCTGCCATCGGGATCAGCGAGTCGACGATGCTCTTCAGCTTGGCGACGTCGCGGTGGCGCAGCAGGTGCTCGAGCACCGGGTGCCCAGTCTGCGCGAGCAGGCCGGTCAGCGCCTCGGAGTCGGTGGTGTAGCCGGTCTTGATCCGCTTGGTCTTCGGCAGCTTCAGCTCGGTGAACAGCACCTCCTGAAGCTGCTTCGGCGAGCCGAGGTTGAACTCGTGGCCGGTCGCGGCGAACGCGCCCTGCTCGGCCGCCTTGACCTCGCCGCCGAGGCTGGCCGACATCTCGGCGAGGTGCTCCACGTCGGCCGCGATCCCGGCCCGCTCCATCTCCGCGAGCACGCTGACCAGCGGCAGTTCGACCTCGGCGAGCAGCTTGGTGGCGCCCCGCCTGGCCAGGTCCGCGTCGAGCGCGTCGGCGAGCTCGGCGGTGGCGAGCGCCCGCTGGGCGAGCGCCTGCGCCTCGGTCTCGGCCGTCTCGGACTCGGCCGCCATGTCCAGCGTGAGCTGGCCGGAGACCGCCGCGTCGGGGCGCAGCTCGCGCCCGGTGTACCGCAGCGCCAGGTCGGCCAGGTCGAACGAGCGCTGGCCGGGCAGCGCGAGGTAGGCGGCCAGCGCCGTGTCGCTGGTCAGCCCGCGCAGCCGCAGTCCCCTGGCGGCCAGCGCGTGCATAGGCCCCTTGGCGTCGTGGAGTGCCTTGGGTGCCGACTCGTCGGCCAGCCAGCCGGCCAGGGCCTGCTCGTCGGCCGGCGTGAGCGACACCGGGTCGATGAACGCGGCCGGGCGGGGCGGCCGGGCGTGCGCCGCACCCTCGCCCGCCCCGCCGTTACCGGGCTCGCCGTTGCCGGGCTCGCCGTTGCCGGGCACCGCGCCGGCCAGCGCCAGCCCGTCCACGTCGCCGGTGCCGCGGCCCCAGGTGCCGCTGACCGCCAGGCCGACCCGGCCGCCGCCGGCGTGGCGGGCGAGCCAGTCACTCACTTCGCCGGGTCCCAGCCTGCTGAGCGCGACGTCGAACCCGGCGCCGGCGGCGGCCGGAGGCGGCGGCGTGAGCTGGCCGATGATCCCGTTCGGCAGCGTCGAGTAGAGCCGGTCGCGCAGCACGCGGAACTGGAGCGTGTCGAATAGCTGGTGGATCTGGTCCCTGTCCCACGGCACGGGGACCAGCGCCGGCGGCCCGACATCGAGCGGAACGGTCCTGGTCAGCTCCGTGAGCCTGCGGTTGCGCAGCACGCTGCCCAGGTGCTCGCGCAGGTTGTCCCCGGCTCGGCCCTTGACCTGGTCGACCTTGTCGACCAGCACGTCGAGCGAGCCGTACTCGGCCACCCACTTGGCGGCGGTCTTCTCGCCCACGCCGGGGATGCCGGGAAGGTTGTCGCTCGGATCGCCGCGCAACGCGGCGAAGTCCGGGTACTGCGCCGGGGTCAGCCCGTACTTCTCGGTCACCGCGCTCGGCGTGAACCTGGTCATATCACTGATGCCGCGCCTGGTCATCAGCACCGTGACGTCGTCACTGACAAGCTGGAGCGCGTCTCGGTCGCCGGTGACGATCAGCACGCTCATGCCACTGTCCGCGGCCTGCGTGGCCAGCGTCGCGATGAGGTCGTCGGCCTCGTACCCGGCCAGCGAGAGCCGCGGGACGCCGAGCGCGTCGAGCACCTCGAAGATCAGGCTGAGCTGCCCCTTGAAGTCTGTGGGCGTCTCCCTGCGGTTCGCCTTGTACTCGACGTACTGCTCGTGCCTGAACGTCGGCTCGCTGCGGTCGAACGCGACCGCGACATGGGTCGGCCGCTCGTCCCGGAGCACGTTGATCAGCATGGCCGTGAACCCGTACACCGCGTTGGTGGGCTGTCCGGTGGTGGTCGAGAAGTTCTCGGCCGGCAGGGCGAAGAACGCGCGGTACGCGAGCGAGTGCCCGTCGAGCAGGAGCAAGAGGTCGCGCCGCGCCGTGTCGTGCGCCGGCGGGGCCGGGTTCATGGCAGCCACCCCGTAATCCTAGGCTGCGACATGCACCGAGCAGGCGTCAGCGTTGAACTCATAACCGCCGAGCTTGCTCCGCGGCGGGGGGTTGAGGGGGGACGTCCCCCCTAGGACTACTCGGAGGTGCCAGTGGTGGATGACGGGCCGATGGCCGACGAGACGTACCAGCTAGACCTGGCCGAGCTGAACGATGCCTACCCGCAGACGCTGGCGCACCGGATGGGGATCCGGATCACCGAGGCGTCGGCCCGGCGGGTCGTGGGCACCATGCCGGTCGAGGGCAACACCCAGCCGTACGGGCTGCTGCACGGCGGCGCGTCCTGCGTGCTGGCAGAGACCCTCGGCTCGACCGGCGCCGCGCTGCACGCGGGCCGGGACCGGTTCACCGTGGGCATCGAGATCAACGCCACCCATCACCGCGCCGCCTCGGCCGGGGCGGTTACCGGGGTAGCCACGCAGGTCCACGCGGGCCGCACCCTCGCGACGTACGACATCGTCGTCACCGATGAGCAGGGCCGGCGGGTCTGCACGGCCAGGCTGAGCTGCCTGCTGCGGGACGCGGTGCCAGGCGGGGCGAACCGGCCCTGATTCGCCGAACGGATGTTGTGTCCCATACCGGCCGGGTAATGCCAGTGTCTGCGCACGGCCGGGCGACGCTCGCTACGGTGTTCCCCGGAGCTTGGTGATGCCGAGTAGAGAACGTGCCGGCCCGGGGAAGGCCGACACGGCACCAAAGGGTTGGCGGGCTCCGCACCGCCGCTGCGCGCGAGCAGCAGGCGGCAGCAAGCGAGCGGGTGCCGGGTCCGCCGGGGGGACGGACCTGGCCCCGCTCGCTTGCGTCGAGACGGGCTCCCTAAGGCGGCGTGGGCTCGCCGCCCGGCTCCGCGGCGCGCTGGCTGTCGATGATCTCCTGGGCGAGCGCCCGCATCGTCATCCGCCGGTCCATCGAGGTCTTCTGTATCCACCTGAACGCCTCGGGTTCGGTCATCCCGCGGGTCACCTGGAGTATGCCCTTGGCCCGGTCGAGCAGCTTGCGCATGGCCAGGCGCTCGCGCAGGTCGCCGACCTCGGCCTGGAGGGCGTTGAACTCGGCGAAGCGGCTCACGGCGATCTCGATCGCGGGGGCCAGCTCGGCCTTGGTGAACGGCTTGACCAGGTACGCCATCGCGCCCGCGCTGCTCGCTCGCTGCACCAGCTCGCGCTGGGAGAACGCGGTCAGGATCACCACGGGGGCCAGCCGCGCTGCCGAAATCTGCTCGGCGGCCGAGATGCCGTCGAGTACCGGCATCTTGATGTCCAAGATGACCAGGTCGGGCTTCAGCTCAGCCGCCAGCCGCACGGCCGTGTCGCCGTCTGAGGCCTCGCCGACTACGACGTAGGCGTCCTGACCTGGCTCCTCAAGCATCTCCTTGAGGTCCAACCGGATCAGCGCCTCGTCCTCGGCTATCACTACGCGGTAGGGAGACTGGCTCACCCGCTGAAGCCTATCCACAGCCGCTAGATTGAGTGCAGGCACGGCGCTTCGGTTTATTGCTCGTGTTGCCCCGGTAGACCAACGGCAGAGTCAATGGCCTCAAAATCCATCAAGTGTGGGTTCGAATCCCACCCGGGGCACTGGCCGGCTGCGCGCGCGGCCCTGGCCGTCACCGGCCGCCAAGCCGCAGCGGTCCGGCCGATGCGCCGATCGCGGCGGGAAGTGCGGTCTCGCCGGCCAGGTACCGGTCGGCGGCCGCGGCCGCCGACCGGCCCTCGGCGATCGCCCACACGATCAGCGACTGCCCGCGCCCCATGTCGCCGGCCACGAACACGCCAGGCACTTCGGCGGCGAACCGGTCGTCCCGGCGGACGGCGCCCCGGTCGGTCAGGCTCACGCCGAGCCCGGCAAGCAGGGCGCTGTCCTCGGCGCCGGTGAAGCCCATCGCCAGCAGGACCAGGTCGCAGGCGAGCTCGCGCTCGGTATCCGCGCGGACCGTGATGCGCCCGCCGGCCAGGTCCACGTCGGCCAGCCGCAACGCCCTGACCCGGCCGGACTCGTCGGCGAGGAACTCCTGGGTGGACACGGCGTAGACACGCTCGCCGCCTTCCTCGTGAGCGCTGGAGACCCGGTAGACCATCGGGTAGGTCGGCCAGGGCTGGCCGTCCGGCCTGGCCCTCGGCGGCCGCGGCATGATCTCGAGCTGGGTGACGGACGCCGCGCCCTGGCGCAGCGCCGTGCCGAGGCAGTCCGCGCCGGTGTCTCCGCCGCCGATGATCACCACGTGCCGGCCGCGTGCCGAGACCGGCGGTTCGCCGACCACGCCGGTCCCGCCGGCCGCGGCGCTCCCGCCGGCCGCGGCGCGGTTGGCCAGCGGCAGGTACTCCATCGCCTGGTGGATCCCGGCCAGCCCGGCACCGGGAACCGGCAGCCCGCGCGGCACCCGGGCCCCGCCGGCCAGGACGATGGCGCGGTAGCCCGCCCGCAGGTCCGCGGCGCTGACGTCCACTCCGGCGTGCACGCCGCAGCGGAACTCGGTGCCCTCGGCCCGCATCTGGCCGAGCCGGCGGTCGAGCCGCCACTTCTCCATCTTGAACGCGGGAATCCCGTACCGCAGCAGGCCGCCCGGCTGGTCGTCGCGCTCGAACACGGTCACCGCGTGCCCCGCCCTGGTGAGCTGCTGCGCGGCGGCCAGGCCCGCCGGGCCCGAGCCGACCACAGCGGCCGGCCGGCCTGCCGCCCGGGCGGCAGCCGACGGCGGCTGGCTGGTGACCCAGCCTTCCGCCCAGGCGCGGTCGACGATCTCGATCTCGACTTGCTTGATCGCGACCGGGTCGGCGTTGATGCCAAGGACGCAGGCCGACTCGCACGGCGCGGGGCAGAGCAGCCCGGTGAACTCGGGAAAGTTGTTGGTCGCGTGCAGCCGCGCGGCGGCGTCCCGCCAGTGCCGCCGCCAGGTCAGGTCGTTCCACTCGGGGATCAGGTTGCCGAGCGGGCAGCCGCCGTGGCAGAACGGGATGCCGCAGTCCATGCACCGGCCAGCCTGCCGCTCGAGGTCACCGCGGCGCATGCGGCCGTGCACCTCGCGCCAGTCCGAGATCCTGACGTCGACCGGCCGGCGGGGCGCGGTCTGCCGCGGGGTGGACAGGAATCCGGTCGGGTCGGCCATGCCTGGCCCCCTTCAGTTGCTCGTCGCGGCGGCCATCACTGCCGCCGCGACGTCCACGCCATCGCGCTCGGCGCGGCGGGTCGCGGCGAGCACCCGCTTGTAGTCCCTGGGCATCACCCGGCGCAGCCGCGCTACCGCGGCCGGCCAGTCGCCGAGCAGGCCGGCGGCGACCGGCGAGCCCGTCTCGGCCCGATAACGGCCGAGCAGGCCGGCCAGGTAGTCCGCGTCGGCGGCGCCGACCGGCTCGACGTCGACCATCTCGGGGTTGATCAGCGCGAGGTCGGGATCGAGCAGGTAGGCCACGCCGCCGGACATGCCCGCGGCGAAGTTGCGGCCGGTGGGGCCGAGCACGACGACCCGGCCGCCGGTCATGTACTCGCAGCCGTGGTCCCCGACGCCCTCGGCGACCGCGGTCGCGCCCGAGTTGCGGACGCAGAACCGCTCGCCGACGACTCCGCGTGCGAACAGCTCGCCGCCGGTGGCGCCGTACCCGATCACGTTGCCGGCGATGACCTGCTCGTGCGCCGCGAACGCGGCGGCGGGGTCGGGCACGACCACGACCCGGCCGCCGGACAGGCCCTTGCCGACGTAGTCGTTGGCGTCGCCGCTCAGCCGCAGCGTGATCCCCCTGGGCAGGAACGCGCCGAGCGACTGCCCGGCCGAGCCGCGCAGGCCGACCGTGATCGTGTCGTCCGGCAGCCCCTCGCCGCCCCAGCGCCTGGTGACCTCGTAGCCGAGCATCGTGCCGACCGCCCGGTTCACGTTCCTGACCGGCAGGTCGAGGCGGACCGGCCTGCCCTCTTCCAGCGCGCCCTCGGCGAGCTGGATCAGCGTGTTGTCCAGCGCCAGGTGCAGGTGGCTCTCCTGGCTGGTCGTACTCCGCCGGGCGGCGCCCGGCGGCAACTCGGGCACGTGCAGCAGGGGCGCCAGGTCGAGGAACGACGCCTTACGGTCACCGCCGGCGGCCTCGGGCCGCGGCACCGGGGCGCGGAGCAGCTCGGCCCGGCCGACCGCCTCGGCCAGGGTGCGGAAACCCAGCATGGCCAGGTACTCGCGGACCTGCCCGGCGATGAGCTCCATGAAGTTCACCACGAACTCTGGCCGGCCGGCGAACCGGCGGCGCAGCTCGGGGTTCTGCGTCGCGACGCCGACCGGGCAGGTGTCATTGTGGCAGGCGCGCATCATCACGCAGCCGACGCTGACCAGCGGCGCGGTGGCGAACCCGAACTCCTCGGCGCCGAGCAGGGCGGCGACGATCACGTCCCTGCCGGTCTTGAGCTGCCCGTCGACCTGGACCACGACCCGCTCGCGCAGGCCGTTGCGCAGCAGCGTCTGCTGGGTCTCGGCCAGGCCGAGCTCCCACGGCGCGCCCGCGTGCTTGATGCTGGTCAGCGGCGAGGCTCCGGTGCCGCCGTCGTGTCCGGAGATCAGCACGACGTCGGAGAACGCCTTGGCGACCCCGGCGGCGATGGTCCCGACCCCGACCTCGGCGACCAGCTTCACGCTGACCCGAGCCGCGGGGTTGGCGTTCTTCAGGTCGTTGATGAGCTGCGCGAGGTCCTCGATGGAGTAGATGTCGTGGTGCGGCGGCGGCGAGATCAGGCCCACGCCCGGCGTGGAGTGCCTGGTCTTGGCGATCCACGGGTACACCTTGTGGGCCGGAAGCTGGCCGCCCTCCCCCGGCTTGGCGCCCTGCGCCATCTTGATCTGGAGGTCGTCGGCGTTGACCAGGTACTCGCTGGTCACCCCGAACCGGCCGCTGGCCACCTGCTTGATCGCCGACCTGCGCAGGTCGCCGCCGGCGTCGGCGGCGAACCGCTCGGCGTCCTCGCCGCCCTCGCCGGAGTTGGACCGGCCGCCGAGCCTGTTCATCGCGATGGCCAGGGTCTCGTGCGCCTCGGCCGACAGCGAGCCGTAGGACATCGCCCCGGTGACGAACCTCGCCGCGATCTGCGGCACCGGCTCGACCTCGTCGAGCGGCACCGGCTGCCTGGCGGGCGGCCCGAGGTCCGGCCGGTCCGGCGCGGGCGCGTCGATGCCGCGGATCGCCAGCAGCCCGCGCAGCGTCATCAGCCTGGCCGACTGCTCGTCGACCTGCCTGGCGTACGCGCGGAAGATCTCGGCCTGGCCGGTGCGGGTGGCGTGCTGAAGCAGGGCGATGGCCTCCGGGCCGAACAGGTGCGGCTCGCCGTCGGCACGCCACTGGTACTCGCCGCCCACCGCCAGCTCCATGCGCCCGGTCCCGATCGGCCTGCGTGGGTAGGCGCGCGCTGCCCTGGCCGCGTTGTCGGCCGCGATCTGGTCGAAGCCGATGCCGCCGAGCCGCGACGAGGTCCCGGCGAAGCACTCGTCGATCACCTCGCGTCCGAGCCCGATCGCCTCGAAGATCTGCGCCCCGGTGTAGGAGGCCACCGTCGACACGCCCATCTTGGACATGATCTTGAGCAGTCCCTTGCCGAGCGCCTTGACCAGGTTCACGCCCGCCTTACGGCTGCTGACCCCCTCAAGCAGCCCGGAACGGGCCATGTCCTGCACGGTCTCGATGGCCAGGTAGGGGCAGACGGCCGCCGCGCCGTAGCCGACCAGCAGCGCGACGTGGTGCGTCTGGGTGACGTCGCCGGCCTCGACCACCAGGCCGACCCTGGCCCTGGTCCGGTCCCTGATCAGGTGGTGGTGCACGGCGCCGGTCAGCAGCAGCGACGGGACCGGCGCCCACCGCGCCGCATCCGTCGCCTCCCCGTCCCCCCGCACGGCGGCACTGCGGTCGGAGAGCACGATGATCTTGGCTCCGGCGCTGATCGCGCGGGTGACCTCGGCCCGGATCTCGGCCAGCTTCGCGCGCAGGGCCTGGCCGCCGCCCGAGGCGAGATAGCGCCCGTCCACGACGTGCGCGGCGAAGCCGGGCAGGTCCCGGTCTTCGTTGATATGAATGATCTTGGCCAGGTCGCTGTCGCTGATGACCGGGTAGGGCAGCACGATCTGCCTGCACGACGCGGGACCCGGCTCGAACAGGTTGTGCTCGGGGCCGGTCGCCGCCGCGAGCGAGGTGACGAGTTCCTCCCTGATCGCGTCCAGCGGCGGGTTCGTCACCTGGGCGAACTGCTGCGTGAAGTAGTCGAACACCAGCTTCGGCCGGTCGGACAGCGCCGCGAGCGGTGTGTCGTCGCCCATCGAGCCGACCGGCTCGGCGCCGGTGCGCGCCATCGGGCCGAGCACGACCCGGCGCTCCTCCTCGGTGTAGCCGAACAGCCGCTGCTGGGTAACCAGGGCCTGGCCGTCACCGAGCTCGCGGATCCGGTCAGGCAGGTCGTCCAGGTGCAGCAGGCCGGCGTGCAACCACTCGTCGTACGGGTGCTCGGCGGCCAGGTCGGCCTTGACCTCGTCGTCCTCGACGATCCGGCCGGCCGCCATGTCGACGAGGAACACCTTGCCCGGCTGGAGCCTGCCCTTGCGGACGATCCGGGACTGGTCGATGCCGAGCACGCCGACCTCGCTGGCCAGGACCACCAGGCCGTCGTCGGTCACCCAGTACCGGCCGGGCCGCAGGCCGTTGCGGTCGAGCACGGCTCCGGCCAGCGTGCCGTCGGTGAAGGCGATCAGCGCCGGGCCGTCCCACGGCTCCATCAGCGAGGCGTGGAACCGGTAGAAGGCCCGCAGCTCGGGCCGCATGGTGGCATCGTTCTCCCAGGCCTGCGGGATCATCATCAGCACGGCGTGCGGCAGCGACCGGCCGCCCATGGCCAGCAGCTCGAGGCAGGCGTCGAAGCTGGCCGAGTCGCTGGCCGACTCGTCGAGCAGGGGCAGCAGCCGCTCGATCCCGCGGCCGTCGGCGTCGCGCGGGATCGCGTCGGTCTCCAGCATCGCCTCGCGGGCGCGCAGCCAGTTCCGGTTACCGCGGATGGTGTTGATCTCGCCGTTGTGCGCGATGAGCCGGTACGGGTGCGCCAGCGGCCAGGACGGGAACGTGTTCGTGGAGAACCTGGAGTGCGCGAGTGCCACCGCGGAGGCGTACCGCCGATCGGTGAGATCGGGGTAGAACCGCTCGAGCTGAAGCGCGGTCAGCATCCCCTTGTACACGATCGTCGCGCTCGACAAGCTGGCGAGGTAGACCCCGGCTTCGTGCTCCGCGCGCCTGCGCAGGCAGAATGCGCGCCGGTCCAGGTCCGTGCCGTGCTCGCCGGCCGCCGACGCCACGAAGAGCTGCGCCAGCCCCGGCCGCACCGCCAGGGCGCCCGCGCCGCACGCGCCCTCGTCGCGGGGGACCTCGCGCCAGCCGAGCACGACCAGCCCCTCGAGCCGCGCGAGCCGCTCGAGGTGGCGCAGCTTCCCGGCGCGCTCGCGGTCGCCGCGGGGGAGGAAGGCCAGCCCGGCCGCGTACCGGCCGGGCGGCGGCAGTTCGAAGTCGCACACCGCCCTGAAGAACTCGTCGGGCATCTGGGTCAAGATCCCCGCGCCGTCGCCGGTCTCCGGGTCGCTGCCCTTGGCGCCGCGGTGGTCCAGGTTGCGCAGGACGGTGAGTGCCTGGGCGACGGTGCTGTGCGCGGGTCGGCCGGACAGGTCGGCAACCATGCCGACGCCGCAGGCGTCGTGCTCGAATCGCGGGTCGTAGAGCCCGCCGCCGCGGCTGGACGCCGCGGGCCAACGGTGTGCTGAGGCAGGGGTGATCGGATT
>DASPZH010000390.1:0-3531 GCA_035636335.1 Streptosporangiaceae bacterium | reverse complement strand
CGGCCGAACGTGTCGCCGAAGTACCCCAGCTCGACGCCTGCCTGGTGCTTGACCAGCCCGAGCAGGTTTGTGCCGGTCGGCACCAGCGGGCGGCGGATGTCGTACTCGGAGAGCCCGTCGAGCTTCCACAACAGGGCCTCGCGACCATCCTGCAGGTAGCGGCGAAGATCGGCTTTCGGGTCAGATCCGCTCATGCGGACATCTTGCCATCGGCGGGATCGGTGTCCACGGGAGCCGCGCGGTCATGCCAGCAGGTCCCATGCTGCCGTTTCGATACCGGACTCCGATACCAGCACGTGGCCGGCGGCGTCGCCGAGCGGGATGAAGCTGTCCGCGGCAGCGACCCGTGCTGTGCGTCCACGGTAGCCCGCGTCGGCCAATGCGGCTATTACGCCCTCAGAGACTCCGCCAGAGCGACGGGTCTCGTCCACGACGAGGACCCGTCCGGTGGCGTCGGCCTCTCGCAGCAGGTCGTCGGCGGGCAGCGGGGCCAGCCATCGCAGATCGAGGACGCGGGCGCCGAACCCGGCCTCGGCCAGTCGTCGCGCGACCCGCAGCGCCATGGGAACCCCGTTGCCGAAGGTCACGAGGGTGATCTGCGTGCCGTCGCCGTAGGTGCGGCCGCGGCCGATCGGCACGTGCGACTCCGCCCACCGCTCAGGGGCAGGATAGGGCGATAGCCAGCCGCCGTCGCCGGCGCCGTGCAGGTCGCGGGTGTGGTAGAGCGCGATCGGTTCCAGGAAGACGCAGACCGCGCCGTCGATGTCGGCGGCAGCAAGACAGGTGCGCAGCATCGCGCCGGCATCGTCACCGCGGGCGGGCACGGCCACGACCAGGCCGGGGATGTCGCGCAGCGCGCCGACCGCGTTGTCGTTGTGGAAGTGGCCGCCGAAGCCCTTCTGGTAGGCAAGGCCCGCAACCCGCACCACCATTGGATTGCGGTACTGGCCTTGGGAGAAGAACTGCAGGGTCGCTGCCTCGCCGCGTAGCTGGTCCTCGGCGTTGTGCAGGTAGGCGAGATACTGGATTTCCGGCACGGGCAAGAGCCCGGAGATCCCGGCACCGAGTCCCAGCCCCAGGATCGACTGCTCGTCGAGCAGGGTGTCGAAGACCCGGCCGGCGCCGAACCGGCGGGCGAGCCCACGGGTGACGCCGTACACCCCGCCCTTGCGCCCGACGTCCTCGCCGAAGACCAGCATCTGCGGATATGCGACGAGAGCGTCGGCGAGCCCGCGGTTGATGCTGTCCGCGAGCGTGAGCGGCCCCGCTGCTTCGGGCAGCCGACCGCCGAAGGCTTGCTCGCGCGCCTGCGGATCGCCGCCCCGGGCCGCGCGCCGCGCGATGTGGTCCGGGCGGCGTGGCGCGAGCGGTGCCAGCACCTCTTCGCGGCTGGCGAGCCGGCGATGCGTGACGGCGTCGTCGGCGAGTGAGCGGACCCGCAGGCGCATCATTTCGTAGCGCTCGACGACCTCGCCGGGCGTGAGCAGCCCGGCCCCGACGAGCAGCCGTGCGGTGCCGAGGAGCGGATCGCGTTCGTAGTCGGCGGCGATCTCACGGGGACTGCGGTAGCTCGCCTCGGCGTCGGAGCCGGCGTGCGCCATGAACCGCACGACGCGCAGGTGCAGGAACGCGGGCGCGCGTTTGGCACGTACGTAGGCCGCCGCGGCCAGGGCAGCGTCATAGCAGTCGGCGAGATCGGCGCCGTCGGCGGTGAAATACCGTAGTGACGGCAAGCTGGCGTGGGCCGCGGCGATCCAGCCGCTTGGTGTCCGGACGCTGATGCCCAGACCGTTGTCCTCGCAGACGAACAGCAGCGGCATCGGCAGTCCCGTGTAGGCGACCTGGCAGGCGGTGTTGATGGCGCCGAGCGCGGTCGAGTGGCTGGCCGAGGCGTCACCGAAGCTGGCGACGGCGATCGCGTCGGCCGGCCACCGTGAGGTCACGCCGAGCTTCTTGGCCCGATCGACGGCGAAGGCGACTCCCATCGCACGCGGCAGGTGGGAGGCGATGGTCGAGGTCTGCGGGATCACCGCGAGATCGGGGTGGCCGAAGACCTTGTGCCGCCCGCCGGCGATCGGCTCGTCGGCCGCGGCCACCAAGCCCAGCAGAACGTCGCGCAGCGCATCGGTGCCGGGCACCTGCGCGGCGCGGGCAAGATAGAACGCCCCGGAGCGGTAATGCAACAGCGCCGGGTCGGTCGGACGCAGCGCCGCGGCGACCGCCGCGTTGCCCTCGTGTCCCGACGACCCGATCGTGTAGAAGCTCTTGGCCGCCGCGCGCAGATAGCGCGCGGCGAGGTCGAGGTGGCGGTTGCCGACCTGGGCATCGAACAGCGCCAGCGCCAGCGCACCGGTCAGCCGACTATCCGGATTCACCGGTCCGGACATACTGACATGCGCCCGGTCGGCGGGTGCGGCAGATCGTAGCGTCCTGGCCGCTTCGAGGAAGTGCCGGTCTAGCGCATCCTCGGGGGTGTGCTCGCTCATTTCGCGTACTTCGCGCGCTGCTGGGTCAGTCGGCGAGCCGGAACGACTCGTCAGGAGTGAGCTCGGTGACGTCCATCTGCGCCTTCTGCAGCCGGCCCGAGTAGTCCCAGTTCATCGACTGCCACCGGGTGAACTGGTCGAGCACCCACACGCCCGACTGGCGGGACCCGTTGCCGGACTTGCCGTTGCCGCCAAATGGCAGATGCGCCTCCGCGCCGGAGGTGGAGTTGTTGACGCTGACCATGCCCGCGGAGATCCCCCGCCGGAAAGCGAATACCTCGGCCGGTTCGGTGGTGTAGATCGCCGACGACAGGCCGTAGCCGGGGGCATTGGCCAGCCGGATCGCCTCGTCCAGGTCGCGGTAGGTCGTGACGCCGACGAGCGGGCCGAACGTCTCGTTGCAGAAGATCGCGTCGTCCTCGCGCACGCCGTCGACGATCGTGGGGTGGCAGAAGACGCCGGCGTCCGGATCACCGAGGAAGCCTTCGCGCGGGTTCGCCGCCGTGATCCGGCCGGTCGCCGTGGACCCGAGCACGCTGTGGTGCGGCTGGATCCACTCGAGGTAGTCCCCGAACCGCCCGGCGAACTTCTCGTCCAACATCGGGCCGAACACGACGTCGCTGAACGGGTCGCCGACCGTCGCCTGCCGGGTCGCCTTGTCGAATCGCGCGACGAAGTCGTCGTGGATGCTCTCGTGCACGATGACGGTGCCGAGCGACGTGCACCGCTGTCCGGCGGTGCCGAAGCCGGAGAACAACGCCGCCTCCACCGCCAGGTCGAGTTCTGCGCTTGGCGTGACGACCATCGGGTTCTTGCCGCCGAGTTCCAGGCAGGCCGACTGCAGGTGACGGCCGGTGAGCTCACCGATGCGCGCGCCTACCGCGCTGGAGCCGGTGAAGCCCACCTTGTCGATGTACCCCTCGCCCAGCGCCTGCTCGAGCCCGGCGAACGTCGTCTCGCCGTCCGCCATCACCAGGTTCAGGACCCCGTCGGGCAGGCCGCCGCCGCGGACGAACAGCTCGGCGAGCGCCGCGCCGCATGCCGG
>DASPZH010000389.1:0-7968 GCA_035636335.1 Streptosporangiaceae bacterium | reverse complement strand
GCCGGCGCGAGCAGGTCTGCCGCGAGCGCGGCGCACAGATAATAGGGCCTGGCGTACGGGGCTGACCGGAAGGACCGTTCTTCGTCCCTGCGCAGGCTAGTCAGGCGGGCGCCCGCGAGCCGACCGGCGTAGAACGCGTCGTGCACCGCGACGATCAGCCGCGGCGCGGCAGGCGCACCGAGCAGCGTGAGCGTCTGATGAACCTGTTCACGGGCTGGAAGCAGCGCTCCTGTCCTGGCGGGCGCGGCACGTCCAGCCGTCGGCGCGGTTGGCGCGGCCTGCGCAGCCCGCTCGACCATCGTGTCCGACTCCGCTTCCAGCCTTGCCAGCGAGTCATCCCACAGGCGTTCCGCGTGGCGCAACTCCGCGCGGAGTCCCCTGGCCCGGTCACGATCGCCGCCCGCGACGGCCCGACGGACCTCCGCGCGCAGATTCTCCAGCCGCCGCTCAAGCGCCTCTATCGCCTCAGTCACGAGAGCACAGTACCGCGCCCAGTCTTTTCCTGCAAGTTCCAGTGTTTAACAGCTTCAGTCCTCATCCGGGGACCTGCTGCCTGGTCCTGCGCTCAGTCTCGACACGCCCGTCGGGCCAGATCACGAGCACAGGCCGCCCGACCATGATCGTGGATGATTTTCGGGCGCATACGTCGAAAATCATCCGCGATCACCGGCCTGACCCCGCACGAGCCTGGATCTTTGCCGAGTTTTGACCAGGCCGTAGCGGTGACATCGCGCTGACCAGCGCATACTTCCTGGCGTCGGGGCTCATGACTCGTAGCCACTTGGAAGCAGGCCGAAATGTTCGCTGTCGTCGTCAGCCTGGCCCTGGTCGCGGCCCCCGTCGCCGGAGCGACGTCCGGAGCCCACACCAGTGCCCCGCATCAGCGGCATCCACGGGGGCCAATCCGCGTGGCCGCCGTGACCAACCTGCGCAACGCCGGTCCCGGCTCGCTCCGGGCGGCGATCGCCCGTGCGAACGCCGCCCCGCTCCGACGCGCCACGACCATCGACTTCAGGGTCCGCGGGGTCATCACGCTGGCCAGCGCGCTGCCGACGGTGACCAGGCAAGCGATCGTCGACGGCCGGTCCGCGCCAACCTACCGCCCCGGCGGCCCGCCGGTCGTGGAGGTCGACTTCCACGGTAGCCGCGGGCTGCAGTTCGGCGGCCACTCCGCCCGCTCGGCGCTGCTCGCCGTCGCCGTCGACGACGCGGGCGGCGCCGGGATCAGCCTCCGGGCGGGCCTCATCACGCTCGACGGCGACTACGTCGGACTGAACCTGGCCGGGCGTCCGTCCGGCAACCACGGCGACGGTGTGTACGTCGCCCCGACCTCGGCGCGGAACGTCATCGGCCGCAACCCCACTGGCGCCTCGGGCGTGGTGTCGAACGTCATCTCCGGAAACGGCAGCAGCGGACTCGTCCTGGCCGGATCGGCGGGCAACACGGTCGCCGCGAACCGTATCGGCACGGACCCCGGCGGCACCGCGGCCGTGCCGAACGGACGCAACGGCCTGCGGATCGTCCGCGGCTCGCGCGGGAACGAGATCGGCGGCACCGAATTCGTGGACTCGGCCACCGGCCAGGCCAACAACCCGACCGGCGACAAGGGCACCGAGACCCCGGTGTTCGTCGTGCCACCGCTCGGCAACCTGATCTCCGGCAACGCGGGCACGGGGGTGTTCATCGGCGGCGCCTCGGCGCGCAACGTGCTGAACGGCAACTTCATCGGCACGACGGCCGACGGCGACGCCAGGCTCGGGAACGGCGGCAGCGGCGTCTGGATCGACCAGGCCGGGCGCAACTCGCTGATCGGCTGCCGCTTCGTCAACAACCCGTTCGTCTACTACAACGTGGTCAGCGGCAACCGGGGCAACGGCCTGCGCGTCACCGACTCGAACGGGACCGTCGTCCAGGGCAACTTCTTCGGCATCGGGGCGAACAACACGGCGACCATCGGCAACGGCCGCAACGGCGTCCTGGTCGAAGGGTCATCGGCGAACACCCAGGTCGGCGGCGTGATCCCGCTCGGCAACGTGTCGGCGGGCAACGGTGCCAACGGCATCGCGGTGACGGGCAAGGCGCGCGGGTTCGTCACGTTCAACACCTTCGGCGGGCTGCTCGCCTTCAAGGGCGCCGCCCCCAACGGCCGCGACGGCCTGCTGATCACGTCCACCGGCGGGGACAACCTGGCGCGGACGAACGTGTTCTCAGGCAACCGGCGCAACGGCATCGAAGTCGCAGGCAACGCGCGCGGGGTGACCATCGACCCCGACATCGCCGGCCTGACCACCAAGGGCAACGCGGCCCTGCCGAACGGCGGCGACGGCCTGCGCATCGGCGGCACCGCGCACGCCAACACCGTCGGCGGCAGGCTGCACTCGGTCATCCCGCAGAACACGTTCTCCGGAAATGTCGGCTACGGGCTCGCGATCACCGGGAAGGCGCACGGCAACCGGGTGTTCGGCGCCTTCATCGGGACGAAGTTGCTCGGCGTCGATGCCGCGGCCAACGGCCGGGGCGGCGTGCTGGTCGCGGGGACCGCGTTCCGCAACTCGGTCGGCGCCGCGCACCCGCGCCACCCCAACATCATCAGCGGCAACGACGGCATCGGGGTGACGTTGCGGGCAGGCACCCGCCACAACCGGGTCATCGGCAACTTCATCGGCATCAACAGGCTCAGGCGGCCACTGCCGAACGCCGGCCGGCCCGTCCTCGACCTGGGTCACAGGAACGTGATCGCCGGCAACCGCTTCCGGCCGTAACATCCAGGAGCGCCGGCCCGCGGCGCCCGACCGCCGGCGGCGAGCCAGCCGGGTCGATCCCGGGTCGATCCCGGGTCGATCCCGGGTTTCATCCGAGTAACCCGGATCGATCCCGGGATCGATCCGCCACCAGCCTCCGCCGCGGGCCGGCCCGCGGCATCGCCCCGCGCCGGCTGACGGGGTCGGTCGCCTCGGCGCCGCCCAATCAGCCGATTTCTGCCGTGACCAGCTCGATGATCTGCTCGCCGTACCTGGCCAGCTTGGCCTCGCCGACGCCGCTGATGCCCGCGAGCTCGGCCAGCGACGCGGGCGACTGCGCGGCGATCTGGCGCAACGTCGCGTCGTGGAAGATCACGTACGCGGGCACGCCCTGCTCCCTGGCGGCGGCGGCGCGCCAGGCGCGGAGCCGCTCGAACAGGCCTGCGGCGGCCGGCGCCAGCTCGGCGGCGAGATCCGCGTCCGGCCGCGCCGCCTTGACCCGGGCCCGCGCCCGCGCGGCGGGCTCCGGCTCGCGGCGCAGCAGGACCGGCCGCTGCCCGGACAGCACCGAGCCGCTGGCCTGGGTCAGGGTGAGCGTGCCGTAGTCACCCGCGACGGCCAGCAGCCCCTGTGCGAGCAACTGCCTGACCACGCCGCGCCACTCGCTTTCGCGCAGCTCTTCCCCGATGCCGAACACGGTCAGCGACGCGTGGTCGTTCTCGATGACCTTCTGAGTCTTCCTGCCGAGCAGGATGTCGACGACCTGGCCGGCCCCGTACCGCTGGCCGCGCTCCCGGTGCAGCCGCAAGACGGCCGACAACAGCTTCTGCGCCGCGATCGTTCCGTCCCAGGTCTGCGAGGGCGACAGGCAGGTGTCGCAGTTGCCGCATGGCTCGGCGGGCTCGCCGAAGTAGCCGAGCATCTGGGCGCGGCGGCACTGCACGGTCTCGCACAGCGCCAGCATCGCGTCCAGGTGCGCGGACTGCCTGCGCCGGTGCGCCAGGTCGCCCTCCGACGAGTCGATCAGCCTGCGCTGGAGCACGACGTCGGCCAGCCCGTACCCGAGCCAGGCGGTGGCCGGCAGCCCGTCGCGCCCGGCCCGGCCGGTCTCCTGGTAGTAGCACTCCACGGACTTCGGCAGGTCCAGGTGCGCGACGAACCGCACGTCCGGCTTGTCGATGCCCATGCCGAACGCGATCGTCGCGACCATCACCAGGCCGTCCTCGCGCAGGAACCTGGACTGGTTGGCGGTCCTGGTGCGGGCGTCGAGCCCGGCGTGGTACGGCAGCGCGGTGATGCCGTTGCGGGTCAGGAAGTCGGCGGACTTCTCCACCGACGCGCGCGACAGGCAGTAGACGATGCCAGCGTGGCCGGGATGCTCGGTGCGCAGCAGCGTGAGCAACTGCCGCTGCGGCTCGGCCTTCGGCTCGATCCGGTATCTGATGTTCGGCCGGTCGAAGCTCGCGACGAAGTGCCTGGCCGACTCCAGGTTCAGCCGGGACGCGATCTCGGCCCTGGTGGTCTTGGTCGCCGTGGCGGTCAGCGCGATCCGCGGCACCGAGGGCCAGCGTTCGTGCAGCGCGGACAGGGCGAGGTAGTCGGGCCGGAAGTCGTGGCCCCACTGGGACACGCAGTGCGCCTCGTCGATGGCGAACAGGCTGATCCTGCCCCGGTCGAGCAGCCGCAGCGTCGACTCGGACCGCAGCCGCTCGGGCGCCAGGTACAGCAGGTCAAGCTGGCCGGTCAGGAATTCGGCCTCCATCGCGCGGCGCTGGTCAGGAAGCTGGGTGGAGTTGAGGAAACCGGCCCGCACGCCGACGGCGAGCAGCGCGTCGACCTGGTCCTGCATGAGGGCGATCAGCGGCGAGACGACGACACCGGTGCCGGGGCGGATCAGCGCCGGGATCTGGTAGCACAGCGACTTGCCGCCGCCGGTGGGCATCAGCACGAGCGCGTCGCCGCCGCCGACCAGCTGGTCGATGATCTCCTGCTGAGGACCGCGGAACGAGTCGTAGCCGAACACGCGGCGCAGGATGCCGGCCGCTCCGCCCGGATCCTCGCGGGGGGATCCGGGGGGTAGTCCCCCCGGGCCAGCGCGGGGGGATCCGGGGGGTAGTCCCCCCGGGCCAGCACTGTCGATGGCTGCGGACATCACGGCGCCAGTGTAGGCCGCGCCGCCGACGCTGGCCCGCGAGCGGAACGAGAAGGCCGCCGTGCGGCCGGGCGGTCTCGTGGGCACGAAAAATATCCGTCACCTGACCGATGTCTCCGCCTGCAAGTTTCAGCGACAGTTGACCTGGCAATCTCGCGCGAGTCTCTGACGGCTGTCTGTCTCATGTCCTACCTTGCTCCGAGAGCGTCGTGCCCGGGCGATCCTCCCGCACGCCGCTCACCGGCTGGACCTGGCACGCGGACCTGGGAGTGAGGAGGAACTGTGGATACCTTGAGGCTCAAGGACAGCTTCTCCCGCATTGCCATGTTCGGCGACGAAGTGCCGTTGTTCTTCTACTCCGACCTTTTCATTAAGCACCCAGAGGTCAGGGACATGTTCCCGATCTCCATGAAGGCGCAGCGCGAGCACCTGATCGGCGCGTTAGGCCAGATTGTCGCCCAGGTCGACCGCCTGGACGACCTCGGGGTATTCCTCCAGGGCCTTGGCCGGGACCACCGTAAGTTCGGCGCTCTCGCCGAGCACTACGACGTCGTCGGGGACAGCCTGCTGGCGACCCTCGCGCACTTCGCCGGCGACACCTGGACGCCCGAGCTTGCCTCGGACTGGAGCGAGGCCTACGGCCTGGTCGCCAGCGTCATGATCGCGGCCGCCAAGGACGACGAGGCCGCCAGGCCGGCCTACTGGCAGGGCACCGTCATCGCCTGCGAGCGGAAGGCCTTCGACATCTCCGTGCTGCAGGTGCGGCCGGAACCGCGGCTGGACTTCGCCCCCGGGCAGTCCGTCGCGATCGAGTCGCCGCAGCGGCCACGGCTGTGGCGCTACTACTCGATCGCGAACGCGCCGCGCGAGGACGGAACGCTGGACTTCCACATCAGGCTGATCGACGGCGGCGCCGTGAGCATCGCCCTGACCTACGGCCAGACCGTGGGCGGATCGCTGCGGATGGGGCCGCCGATCGGGGTGCTGACGCTCGACACCAGTAATCGCCGTGACGTTCTCATGGTCGCGGGAAGCACCGGCCTGGCTCCGCTCAAGGCGATCACCGAGCAGATCGCCGGCCTGCCGGTGCCGCCGCACGTGCACCTGTTCTTCTGCGCCAGGACCGCGGACGGACTCTATGACCTTCCCAGCCTGGAGAAGATGGCCGCGGAGTACCACTGGCTGACCGTGGTGCCCGCCGTGAGCGCCGACTCCAGATTCCGCGGCGAGTCGGGCAGCGTCCCCGACGTGGTGATGCGCACGGGCAACTGGTCAGGACACGATGTCTACCTGGCCGGCCCGACGGAAATGGTGCGCGAGACATCCGCGCGGCTGACCTCCGCAGGAACGCCGCGAGACCAGATACATGTCGAGGATTTCGGGTGGAGTGAGCCATGACGGTGGCCTGGCAGGAAGACCAGAAGAGACTGACCCCCGACGAGGTGCAGGCGGTCAGCTTCCCGCTGTCCAGGCTGGGACGGCGCGGATTCGACGAGGAGCACGTCCGGCTTTTCCTGCAAGCGGTCGAACGTGAGATCGTCACGCTTCTGAACGAGAAGGTCTCGCTGTGGAACGAGGTGGAGCGACTCCGCAGGCGGATCATCGCCGGGATGAAGCAGGGCGACAAGCAGGGCGACAAGCAGGGCGACGGCGTGCTGTTCGGCCGCGAGGATGCCCACGTCCACGCGGTGCGGATCCTGTCGAACGCCCAGCTCACCGCGGACCGCTACGTCGCGGACGCGCAGGCCTACAGCCACCGGCTCACCGAGGAGGCCAGGACGCGGCGGGACGAGATACTGGTTGAGGCACAGCAGCACGCCGACATGGTGCTCGAGGAGGCCTCGTCGCGGGCCAGGGAGGCCGCGCTGGCGACGCTCAATGCCCCGGTCGCCTCGGTCGCCTCGGTCGCGCCGCAGATGGAGGCCGACCGGAGCGCGCTGAAGGCCGAACTCGCCTACCTGCGGACCTTCGGCGAGGTCTACCGCACGCACCTGCGCGCCTACACCGAGGGCATGCTGCGCAGCATCGCGGAGTGGGAGCGCAGCGAGGCCGGCGCGATCCAGCAGGCGACGGCGGGAGCCGGAGACCTCCACAACCTCGGCCGCCCGTAGGGCGCGTTCAGGACGCGGCCGGGACGAACCGATCGGCATAGATGTCGGCCAGCGACATCCCGGCCATGAACAGCGCCCGCCGCATCCGCCCGACGGAACGGACTCCGCCGCACAGATAGGCCCGCACCTGCCCGGGAGCGCAGTCCAGCCTGCCGAGCTCGCCGACCACGGCGTCGGCGATGTCGTTGCCCTCGGACAGCAGGCAGGTACGCCAGGACAGTGCGTCGCGCGCGCCAGGCGGGCCCGTTGCGGGTACACGGCCCGCGCCCGCGGCCGTGGCCGCCTCGGCCAGCACCGGAGGGCACCGCGGGCCCAGGTACAGGCCCGCCGGGCCGGTTGCCCCGTGGATCACGACCACCGGCCCGCGATGGCGCTGCGCCAGCGCCGACCTGGCCACGGCCAGCAGCGGAGCGATCCCCGTCCCGGCCCCGGCCAGCAGCAGCGGTCCCGCGGCGCTGCCGGGAACGTAGAAGCACTCCCCGCCCGGGCTGCCCAGGCTCAGCGGCGTCCCCGGTTCGGCCTTCGCCAGCCACTCGCTCATCGCGCCCGCCGGATAGACCCGGACATGCAGCTCGATCCCGGCCCGCGCCGACTCGGCGGGCAGGCTGACGATCGAGTAGGTCCTGGTGATCCCGCCCTCCCTGGAGACCGCCACATGCTGACCTGGCTGGTACTCGAACGGCCGGTCCGGGCGGACCAGCACTCGCAGCACGCCGGGCGCCATCGGCCGCGAGCCGACCAGGCGCGCCGGGGTGCGGGCGTCCTGACCGGCCGTGGCCACGGCGAGGTCCGAGGACGGCCGGGCCATGCAGGCGAGAAAGTAGCCGGAGGCGAGCCAGGTGGCCTTGAGTCCCTGGCGAGCCTCGGGGCCCGGGTCGCCGCTGACCGAGCGGATCATGCAGGCCAGGCAGGAGCCGGCCCGGCAGGCGGCGGGAAGGGCTACGCCGTGGCGGGCCATCGCGTC
>DASPZH010000388.1:0-18815 GCA_035636335.1 Streptosporangiaceae bacterium | reverse complement strand
TGCTTGCCGACCTCGGCCAGTGCCTGCGCCGCGATCCGGCCGGCGACCCGCATCGCCTCGATCGTCGCGGCGTCCTTGACGGCCGGCTCGCCAATCTTCGGATAGCGCTTGCCGACATATTCCGGCCGGATGATATGCGCGGGGACCTGGCGCATCGGCGAGATCCGGCCGGGCCGCAGACTCGTGACCATGATCTGAGAGTCTAGTTCGCATGGACACTGAGCAGCACTGGTGGTTCTGCCTGAAACACCACACCGTCGAGCCCGATGCGGGCTGCCCGGCCAAGGACCGGCTCGGTCCCTACCCCACCGAGCAGGACGCGCAACGGGCGCTGGAGACCGTGCGGCGCCGCAACGAGGAGTGGGCGGCTCAGAACGGCGACTAGCCCGGTGCCGGCCAGCCCGGTGCTGGCCAGCCCGGTGCCGGCCAGCCCCGTAGCGACCAGCCAGGTGGCGACGGCGAACCGGGCGCAGTAGAGTCGGAAATCGCGGCGCACCAGGCGCGGAGGACGTTCACAGTGACTTCACCATGGTCTGGCCGGGGCCTGCCCCCGGCCGCCCAGGCCCGGATCGCCGAGATTAAGGCCAGCGGGACCTGGAGCTCGGCGCTCACCGCCGACGAGTTCGCGGCGATCAAGAGCAGCGGGTTCGAACCGGTCGGGCAGGTGCTCGGCGCCGCCGTCTACAACGTCGGCTACCGCGGCGGTTACGGCTGTCCCAGCTACGGCTCGTTCGGCAGTTACAACCGGTTCACCGGCTCACAGTGGGGCGGCTACCAGGCCGCCGCGACCGCCGTCTCGAGTTCAGGATCGGGAACGGCCTACGCGCCGCTCGTGCGGACCCTGTACGAAGCCCGCCGCACCGCCATCGGGCGGATGGCGGCCGAGTGCGCGCAGCTCGGCGGGCACGGCGTGGTCGGGGTGTCGCTGACCATCGGCCGCTTCCCGGCAGGCGGGCTGGAGTTCAACGCGATCGGCACCGCGATCCGCGCCCCGGGCGCGCAGCCGCTGCGCCGCCCCTTCACCTCCGACGTGTCCGGCCAGGACTTCGCGAAGCTGATCGCCGACGGCGCCATCCCGGTCGGACTCGCGCTCGGGATCTCGATCGGAGCCCGGCACGACGACTGGCTGACCAGGACCCAGTCCAGCCGGTGGACCAGCGGCAACACCGAGGTCAATGGGTACACCGACCTGATCAACGCGACCAGGCACGATGCGAGGGACCAGCTCAGGCGCGACGTGCACGACATGGGCGGGGAAGGCGTCGTGATCCAGAGCATGGACATGCAGATCGGCGAGCACGAGTGCCCGGCCCAGGAGGGGGCGCATGACCACGTCACCGAGGTGACCATCGTCGGCACGGCGATCACGCACTTCGCCCCGTCGAAGCGCGTGGCGGAGCGGCCGAGCCTGGCCATACTCTCGCTTGACCCGCAGCGCAGGCAGGCAGCCAGGGTCAGGCTCGGCAAGGTCTGACGAAACCCAGCCAGTTCAGGCATAACGCAGCCCAGGGAGCAGCATGACCGACCAGAAGGCAGCCGATTTCGGGGCCATGGGCGTTCCGCAGGACGCGATCAAGCGGCTCGCGGAGCTGACGCCGGGCAAGGCCGGCGCGATCTTCACCTCCGACCTCTCGGTCAACGAGTTCCTGCTGGTCCGCGAGGCGGGGTTCCGGCCGCTCGGCCTGGTGCTCGGCAGCTCGATCTACCACGTGGGCCTTCAGGTTCGCCGCTGGAACAAGAACCAGGAGCTCGACGTGCTGTCCCAGGCGATGTACCACGCGCGGGAACTGGCGATGACCAGGATGGAGGTCGAGGCCAGGACGCTCGGCGCGGACGGCGTCGTCGGGGTCAGGCTAGATGTGGAGATGAAGGAGTTCGGGGCCGACATCGCCGAGTTCATCGCGGTCGGCACCGCGGTCAAGGCGGAGCCGAATGCGGGCGGCGGCGGCGTGTCCAATTGGCGCAACAACAAGGACCTGCCGTTCACCTCTGACCTGTCGGGGCAGGACTTCTGGACGCTGATCAGGGCGGGGTACGCGCCGCTCGGCATGGTGATGGGCTCGTGCGTCTACCACATCGCGCACCAGCGGATCGGCAGCGTGATCGGCAACATCGGGCGGAACGTCGAGATCGAGCAGTTCACCCAGGCGCTGTACGACGCCCGCGAGCTGGCGATGAGCAGGATGCAGGCCGAGGCGGAGGAGCTGCACGCCGAGGGCATCGTCGGCGTCCAGCTCAAGCAGCACTCGCACACCTGGGGCGGGCACACCACGGAGTTCTTCGCGATCGGCACGGCGGTCAGGCCGCTGCGCGAGGACCACGTGATCGAGCGGCCCACGATGGTGCTGAGCCTGGACGCCTAGCCGTAGTCAGAGCAGGGCCCGCAGGATCAGCTCGCGCAGCAGCGCGCGCCGCTCGTCCTGGTCGTCCCCCAGCACCGCCGGCAGCCAGTCCCGGTCCGCTGTCACCGGCGGCCGGTCCGGGGCTGGCAGCCGGACGTTCCGCGTGTCGGCCATGTCGTTGGCATCGGGCATGTAAAGATACTAGAGCACTCATAGCACTTGGTGCTAGCTCAGGTTTACGCAGCTAGCGGCGTGCCTACGTTGATCCACGTGTCGGTGATAGACCCGCTCGGCCCGGACTTCGCCTATATCCAGGTCGCCAACCACCTCGCGGCGCGGATCGAGGTCGGCGAGATCAGCCACAAGCTGCCGGCCGAGCGCGCGCTGGCCGAGGAGTACGGCGTCGCCTACCAGACCGTGCGCCACGCCATGCAGGTCCTGCGCGAGCGAGGGCTGATCATCACGCGGCAGGGCCGCGGCACCTTCGTTGCGCCCGCCGCCCGTACCGACTCGACGTAGCCGGAAGTCACGGGCAGCCGGCGCTGGCGCCGTGCGGATCGCCCGCCGGGTCGTGCTTGCTCAGGGGTCGTAGGCGAGGTTGGGGCGAAGCCAGCGTTCGGCCTCCGGGAGGGTCATGCCTCGCCTGCGTGCGTAGTCCTGGGCCTGGTCCTTGCCGATGCGTCCGACGGTGAAGTACCGCGACGAGGGGTGGGCGAACAGCAGCCCGCTGACGCTGGCAGCGGGGGTCATGGCACATGACTCGGTCAGGGCCATGCCGAGGCGGCCCGCGCCGAGCAGGCCGCACAGGGGTCGCTTGAGGCTGTGGTCTGGGCTGGCGGGGTAGCCGAACGCGGGGCGGATGCCGCGGAACCGTTCGGCGTGCAGGTCCTCGATCACCGGGTCGGCGTCCGGTTCGTACCAGCGGCGTCGGGCCTGCAGATGGGTGTGCTCGGCGAACGCCTCGGCGAGCCGGTCGGCCAGCGCCTTGACCATGATCGCCTGGTAGTCGTCGTGGTCGTCCTGGCAGGTCGCGGCGAGTTCCTCGGCGCCATGGATGGCCACGGCGAACGCGCCGAGGTGGTCCGCGGCCGGGGCCAGGTAGTCAGCCAGGCACCGGTTAGGCCTGCCCGCGGGCTTGGCGGTCTGCTGGCGCAGCATCGGCACCGTGACGCGGCCGCGGCCCGGGTCGATCACGATGTCGTCGCCGTCGGAGCGCGCGGGCCACAAACCGTAGGCGCCCTCGGCCCGGAGGCTGCCGCGGGCGATGATCTGGTCGAGCAGGGTGTTCGCGTCGTCGAAGAGCTCACGTGCGGCCGGCTGGCTGAGTATCGCCGGGTACTTGCCTCTCAGTTCCCAGGCCAGGAAGAAGAACTGCCAGTCGATCATGCCGCGCAGCGCGCTCAGGTCCGGGCGGACGGTGCGGACGCCGGTGAACGCCGGGACGGGCAGGTCGCCGAACGGGACCCGCTCCCGATTCGCCCTGGCCTGCCGGAGTTGCAGCAGGGGCCGGTGCCGTGACTTCTCGTGCTGGCATCGCAGGCGTTCCTGCTCGGCCCGGTTAGTGGCGGCAAGCACCGGTGCCCGGTCGTCGCTGAGCAGGTCCGAGACCACGCCGACGACCCGGGAAGCGTCGAGCACGTGCACGGTGGTCCCGTCGTAGGCAGGGGCGATCCGCACCGCGGTGTGCTGGCGTGAGGTGGTAGCGCCGCCGATGAGCAGCGGCAGCTTCAGCCCGCGGCGCTGCATCTCCGTGGCGACGCTGACCATCTCATCCAGCGACGGGGTGATCAGCCCGGACAGCCCGACCGCATCGGCTCCCTCGGCGACCGCTGTGTCCAGGATGACCGTGGCCCGGACCATCACGCCGAGGTCGATGACCTCGTAGTTGTTGCAGCCGAGAACGACCCCGACGATATTCTTGCCGATGTCGTGCACGTCGCCCTTGACCGTCGCGAGCACAATCTTGCCCTGGCCGCGGTCTACAACGGCCTGTCCCTGGCGACGGGCCTGTTCCTTTTCCGCCTCCATGAACGGCTCCAGGTAGGCGACCGCGCGCTTCATCACCCGGGCGCTCTTCACCACCTGGGGCAGGAACATCTTCCCGGCGCCGAACAGGTCGCCGACGACCTTCATGCCCTCCATCAGCGGCCCCTCGATGACGTCGAGTGGTCGCTGGGCCCGCTGGCGCGCCTGCTCGGTATCGGCCTCGATGAAGTCCGCGATGCCGTGAACGAGCGCATGGCTGAGGCGCTTGTCCACCGGCGCCTCCCGCCAGGACAGGTCCACCGTGCGGCCGGTACCCGGCCCGCGGACTGTCTCGGCGAACGCGACCAGCCGGTCGGTGGCGTCCGGCCTGCGATCGAAGAGCACGTCCTCGACAAGTTCCAGCAGGTCGGCGGGGATGTCCCGGTAGACCGCGAGCTGCCCGGCGTTGACGATGCCCATGTCGAGCCCGGCGCGCACCGCGTGGAACAGGAACGACGAGTGCATCGCCTCGCGGACCACGTCATTGCCGCGGAAGGCGAAGGACAGGTTGGAGATGCCGCCGCTGGTTCGCGCACCTGGGCAGCGCTGCTTGATCAGCGGCAGCGCGTCGATGAACGCCTTCGCGTAACCGTTGTGCTCGGCAATCCCCGTCGCCACCGCGAGCACATTCGGGTCGAAGATGATGTCCTCGGGAGGAAAGCGGACCTGCCCGGTGAGCAGGTCGTAGGCGCGGGCGCAGATGGCCACCTTGCGTTCGGCGGTGTCGGCCTGGCCTTGCTCATCGAACGCCATCACCACCACCCCGGCCCCGTACGCGCGGATCAGACGGGCCTGCTCAAGGAACGGGCCCTCACCCTCCTTGAGGCTGATCGAGTTGACCACGCCCTTGCCCTGCACGCACTTGAGCCCCGCTTCCAGCACACGCCACCGCGAGCTGTCGATCATGACCGGGATGCGGGCCACCTCAGGCTCGCCCGCCACCAGGTTCAAGAACGTCGTGATGGCCTGCTCACTGTCCAGCAGGTCGGCGTCCATATTCACGTCCAGCAGGTTCGCGCCGCCGCGCACCTGCTCCAGCGCGACGCCGATGGCACCCTGCTGGTCACCGGACTCAACGAGGCGCCGGAACCGCTTCGACCCGGTGACGTTGGTGCGTTCCCCGATCATCACGAACCCGCTGTCGGGGCCGATCTCGAAGGGCTCAAGCCCGCTGAACCGGGTGCGGGCCGGCGGTGCAGGCACCGGCCGGGGCGGAAGGCCCGCCACGGCCGCCGCGATCCGCGCGATGTGCGCGGGCGTCGTCCCGCAGCACCCGCCCGCGATGTTCACCATCCCCGCCGCGGCGAGCTCGCCGAGAAGCCGCGCGGTCTCCTCCGGCGCCTGGTCATAGCCGCCGAACGCGTTCGGCAGGCCAGCGTTGGGATGGCACGCCGTGTACGTGCCGGCCAGCCGGGACAGCTCCGCGGCGTACGGGCGCATCTCCTCCGCGCCCAGCGCGCAATTCACGCCAACCACCAGGGGGTCGGCATGCTCGACAGAGCGCCAGAACGCCTCTATCGTCTGCCCGGACAACGTTCGACCGCTCAGGTCCACAACGGTGACCGAGATCCACAACGGCAGGTGCGGTGCCACGGCGCGGGCGGCCGCAACCGCGGCCTTAGCATTCAGCGTGTCGAAGACCGTCTCGATCAGCAGCAGGTCCACGCCACCGTCGGCCAGAGCCGCGGCCTGCTCGGCGTAGGCCGCATAAACCTCGTCGAACGACGCTGCACGGTAGGCGGGATCCTCCACCTGGGGAGACAGCGACAAAGTGACGTTCAGCGGGCCCATCGACCCGGCGACGAAACGGCCGCCCACCTCATCCGCCGCCCGCCGCGCCAGCTTCGCGCCGTGCACGTTCATCTCCCGCACCAGGGACTGCAGCCCGTAGTCCGCCTGGCCGATGCTGGTCGCGGTGAACGTGTTCGTCGTGGTGATGTCCGCTCCCGCCGCCAGGTACTGCCGGTGGATATCCCGCACGACATCGGGCCGGGTCAGGTTCAGCAGATCCGGGTCACCCGCCACATCCCGCGGATGATCACGCAGCCGCTCCGAGCGGTAGTCGGCCCCGCTCAGCCCGGCCGCCTGCAACATGGTGCCCCAGGGTCCATCAAGCACCGCGATGCGCTGACCCAGAAGATGACGCAGGGCCTCACCCGCCCCCGCCGCTGATGACATATCTTCGGGCACCTCCTGTTGCAGGAGGCGCCCTTCGATACGTAGTCCCAGGTCGAGCGTGGCGGGCCAGAACCCGTTGCAGCGCCTCTCGACCTCGTCCCCAACCATACCGGCACAGCTCGCGACCTCGCTTGATGGTCAGAGCCACGCCCTGGGCTCAGCCGTCCGGCGACCCGCTGATCGCGTTGAGCACCCGGGCGAGCGTGCCGCGCGCACCGGTCAGGTGCGGCCGCGCGCCGGCCCCCGGCCGCGCGCCGGCCCCGGGTGGCGCACCGGCCCCCAGCAGAGGGAACTCCCGGCCAGGCTCGCCCACGGACAGGGTCACGAGATGCTGCGCCCCGTCGAACGAGACCGGGTCGAGCGCCGGGTTCACGGCGAGCGACTCGTGCGCGAGGCCTTCGAGCTCGTCGTCGCCGCGGTCGAGCGCGAAGATGGCCGCCCCCGCCTTCCTGGCATCGGCAACCCGCTCGAGCAGGGCGTCCGGCGCGGCATCCGACCCGACGACGAGCACGGTCCCGGCGCGGCCTGCCTGCCCGAGCCGGTCGAGGCCGACCCGCAGGTGCGGCGGGCCGTCCGGCGGCGGAGTCCACCGCACGAGCGTCGGCGCCAGTCCGGGCAGCCCGGCCAGGGCACTCTCGTCGGCGAGGTGCGCGGTCATGTGCCACGGCTCGTGCGCCGGCGTGCCCACCACGAGCAGCCCGTGCGGCGTCCTGCACCGGCCGCGCAGCGCCCTGGCGAAGTACCTGGTGCGCTCCAGCCAGCCAGACGACGCGAGCAGCGCGCGCAGCGCCTCGACCTGAGCGGCATTCACCCATTCATGCTGGCAGAAACAATGGCGAACCCGCGGGAGTTGGCCGAACATGGGCCCGGCGTCTGCCCGGCGTCTGCCCGCCGGAGTCGGGCGGCGCCGGCCGGGCTGTGCCAGTCTACGGAGGTGACGATTCCTGAACCTGGAGGCGACAGATGAGCCAGGCGCATGTCGGTTATGCCGCGATGCTGGAGCAGTTCGGCCCGGTCGAGGTGACGGACTACACGGTGGCGGCCGAGGCGGCCGGGTTCCGCGGCGTGATGGCGGCCGACCACTTCCAGCCGTGGGTGCCGGCGCAGGGACAGGCGCCGTTCGTGTGGAACGTGCTGACGGCGATGGGCGAGCGGACGCGGGGGGACCTGGGACCGGGGGTAACGTGCCCGTCGTTCCGGTTCCATCCGGCGATCGTGGCGCAGGCGTCGGCGACGCTGGCGGCGATGTACCCGGGGCGGCACTGGCTGGGGCTGGGGTCGGGGGAGGCGCTGAACGAGCACGTGACCGCCGGGTACTGGCCGGAAGCCCCGGAGCGGCTGGAGCGGATGTGGGAAGCGGTCGAGCTGATCGGCAAGCTGTTCACCGGCAAGGACGTCAAGCACCGCGGGACCTACTTCAAGATGGAGACGGCGCGGCTGTGGACAATGCCGGACAGCCCGCCGCCGATCTACATCGCCACCGCCGGGCCGCTGACCGCCAAGAGGGCGGGAAAGCTGGCGGACGGGATCATCACGCCGGGCGCCCCGGCCGAGAAGGTCACTTCGCTGCTCGGCCGGTTCGACTCCGGCGCCAGGGAGGCAGGACGCGACCCCGGGTCACAGGCCAAGATCCTCCAGTTGCACCTGTCCTGGGCGCCCACCGACGAGGAGGCGCTGCACAACGCGGTCACCGAGTGGCCGAACGGCGGGATGAAGTTCCCCAAGCAGGACATCCGATCTCCGCACGACTTCGCGCAGATGGCCCAGCTCGTCCGCCCGGAGGACTTCGCCGGACGGATGCTCATCACCAGCGACCTCGACACGCACCGGGCCGACATCCAGCGCTACCTCGATCTCGGCATCGACCGCGTCTACCTGCACAACGTCGGCCGGAACCAGACCGAGTGGATCGAAGCCTTCGGCCGCGACGTTCTGCCCAAGCTCACCGCGTGAGGCCGGCGGCTCGGCCGCCCGGCGCGATAGATCCGGAGGCTCAGCCGCCCGGCCCGAAGATCCGGCGGCGGTCGAGCACGAACGGCAGTTCCGGCCGGCCGGGCCCGGGGCCGGGGACGGGCTCGCCGTCAGGGCGGAACCCGGCCTTGGCCAGCACCCGGATCGACCGGCCGTTCGCGGCTTCCGGGCTGGCCACGACCGCCCGCAGCCGCGGCCAGGCCGGCAGCACCACGGTCCGCAGGTAGCCCCAGATAAGCTGCGGGCCAAGGCCGACGCCGGTGTACTCGGCGACGCCGATGCAGAAGTCCAGGCCGGCGGCGGCGCACTCGGCAGTGCGCTCGGCGGCGTGGTCGGCAGCGTGGTCGGGCAGCGAGTGACCCGGCACCGGATAGTGCTGGATGAAGCCGCACGGCAGGCCGCCGACCAGCGCCACGTGCACGTGGACGAGTGCGTTGCCGTCGATCCTCGGGCCGTACTTCCGCTCGGCAGCGGCCAGGTCAAGCCGCTCGGGAAACCAGCGCGCCGCGTGCGGCGCTCGCTGCCACCCGACCAGGTCGGGCAGGTCGGCGCGGGTCAGCGGGCGGAACTCGACCGCGTGCCGAGGCACCGCTGCGGTGGCCGCGATGTTGGCCGCCACGCTGGACGGCCGGCACCGCGCCAGCGCGCGGCCGGGCGACGTCCACGCGAACCGGTCGTGCTCGACGTCGAGGCGGACCGCGGCGGCGCGGGGCACCTCGGCCAGGAACACCGCCCACGGGCCGGACAGGTTCACCGGCACCGGCTCAGCGGAGGTGATCCCGGTCTCCTCGGCCAGCTCGCGCAGCGCGCCGGCCAGCACGGGCTCGCCCGGCAGCCGGGCGCCTGACGGCGGCGTCCAGGCCCAGTCGCCGTCATAGTCCGGGCCCCGGTGCGCCCGGTGCAGCAGCAAGTACTCGCGGCCGCCGTGGCCGTCCGGCCGCCGCACGACGATCGCCGCGCCGTGCGGCTCGTCGGCGGCGACCGGCAGGCCATCCCAGGTCTGCGCGGGGCGGGCCGGCGCCGGCCGCTCCTGCTCCACCCAGGCCTCCCGGGGCCGGACGAACCGGCCGGTTCAGTGGTAGCTGTACTCCGGCGTCGGGTACGCTCCGGCGGCGACCTCATCGCCGAACGTTCGCGCGGCCTGGCCGAGCAGGCCGGCCAGGTCAGCGTAGCGCTTGGCGAACTTGGCCACCTTCGGCGTCAGGCCGGCCATGTCCTGCCAGACCAGCACCTGGGCGTCGCAGTCCGGTCCGGCGCCGATGCCGATCGTGGGAATCGCGAGCGTCTCGGTGACCTTGGCGGCCAGGTCGGCGGGCACGCACTCGAGCACGACCGCGAACGCGCCGGCCGCCTGCAATGACTTGGCGTCGTGCATGAGCCGCTCGCCCTCCTCGCCCCGGCCCTGGACGCGGTAGCCGCCGAGCGCGTTCACCGACTGCGGCGTCAGCCCCAGGTGGGCCATCACCGGAATGCCGGCGGCGACGAGCTCCTCGACGCACCGCAGCACCCGGTGTCCGCCCTCCAGCTTGACCGCGTGCGCGCCGGTCTCCTTGAGGAACCTGATCGCGGTCGCCATCGCGGTCTCCACCGAGACCTGGTAGGAGCCGAACGGCAGGTCGGCCACGACCAGCGCCCGCGTGCTGCCGCGCACGACGGCGGCGGTCAGCGGAATCAGGTCGTCCACCGTCACCGGGATGGTGCTGTCGTGGCCGTAGACCACCATGGCCGCGGAGTCGCCGACCAGCAGGACCGGAATGCCGGCCTCGTCGAAGACCCGCGCGGTCAGCGCGTCGTAGGCGGTGAGCATCGGCCACGTCTCGGCTCGTGCCTTGGCCTCGGCGAGGTCCCGGATGGTGATCCGGCGGGTGCCGGCGCCACCGTAGAGCCGCGCGTGGTCGGGGGGGTGGACTGGTGCTGCGGGCATCGTGATCCTCCATGTCTCGTGGCGCCACACTGGCGTCCCCGGACGTATCGATGATGACATGCGGCGACTTCTCATGGAAGGCCAGGCGAAGCCGTCCGGTGGCCGTCCGGCATGCCCGGCCGCGGGCCGGAACGCTCGATACGATACGATGTCGTTTCGTATCGTAATTGAGGACGGCACTCGAGATTGGCGTTGCCCGCGGTGACCCCCGACCGGCGTAAATGGGTCGTCCTCGGCGTCATGATCATCAGTCTGGTCGCGATCGTGCTCGACAACACCGTGCTGAACATCGCGCTGAAGACGATCTCCGAGCCCGGGGCCGGGCTGGGAGCGAGCCAGAGCCAGCTCGAGTGGGCGATCAACTCCTACACGGTCGTGTTCGCCGGGCTGCTGTTCACCTTCGGCGTCATCGGCGACCGGGTGGGCCGCAAGCGGATGCTGATCACCGGGATGGCGCTGTTCGGCCTGGCCTCCCTGATCTCGTCCTATGCGCAGACGCCCGCCGAGCTGATCGGGGCCCGCGCCGCGATGGGCCTCGGCGGCGCCGCCGTCATGCCGCAGACCCTGTCGATCATCACCACCCTCTTCGACCCGCGGGAACGGCCGAAGGCGATCGGAATCTGGGCGTCGGCGGTCGGCGTGGCGATCGCGATCGGCCCGATGACCGGAGGGCTGCTGCTCGACCACTTCTGGTGGGGATCGGTCTTCCTGATCAACGTGCCGCTGACGGCCGCCGGCGTGCTCGCGATCATCCTGCTCGTGCCCGAGTCCAGGAGCCAGGCTCCCGGGCGAATCGACTACCTGGGCGTGCTGCTGTCGATCGCCGGTCTCGTGCTGCTCGTCTACGGGATCATCAGGGGCGGCGACGCCGGCTCGTGGCTGGACCGCGGCGTCGTCTGGCCGATCGCGGCGGGCCTGGCCGTCCTGACGGTATTCTGCGTGCACGAGTCGAGGACCCCGGATCCGTCACTCGACGTCAGCCTGTTCCGTGACCCGCGGCTGTCAGCGGCGGCAGCGGCGATCGCGCTGAACTTCTTCGCCATGTCAGGTGTGTACTTCTTCATGAGCTTCTACCTGCAGGACGTGCGCGGGTACACCCCGGTGCACGCCGGGTTGCTCACCATCCCGGTGGCCTGCGGCCAGCTCATCGCGGCGAACAGGAGCGCGAGCCTGGTCGGCCGGTTCGGCGCCAAGCGCGTTGCCGCGGGCGGCCTCACCGTGGTGACGGCGGCGCTGATCGGCTATCACTCGCTGACGATGACCACCCCGATCGTCGCGCTTGAGTGCATCTACTTCCTCCAGGGCGCGGGCATCGGGGTCGTCGTGCCTACCGCCACCGAGTCCGTCATGTCGGTGGTGCCGCGGGATCGCGGCGGCGCGGGCTCCGCGATCACGAATACCTCTCGGCAGGTCGCCGTCGCGCTCGGCGTCGCCGTGCTCGGCTCGATCCTGGCCCACGCCTACCGGGCCACGATCGCCCCGGGGCTGGGCGCGCTGCCGGCCGGCAGCCGGGCGGCGGCGGCCCGGTCGGTCGCCGCGACGCAGGCGGCGGCCGACCGCCTCGGGCCGGCCGGCCGGCCGCTGCTGGCGCTCGCGAACCGGTCGTTCGTGCATGCCATGCACGTGACGACGGCCGTGTCCGGCGTGATCGCGGCGACCGGCGCCGTGCTGATCGCGATCTGGATGCCCGGGCTGCGCGCCGCGGCCAGGCGGGCCGCGGCCGACCAGCCGCTTCACCAGCCCGCCTGCCAGCCGCACGCCGGCCATGGCGCCGTCGCCGTCGTGATGGAGGACTGACCGGGACCATGACGTCAACGCACCCGTCCGAGGACGCCCGGCTGCGCCGGGCCGGCCGGCCACGCAGCGAGCAGGCCGACCGGGCGATCATCAAGGCCGCGCTCGAGGTGTTCGCCGAGTCCGGGCCGCACGGACTGTGCATCGAGCAGGTCGCGGCGAAGGCCGGCGTGGGCAAGGCGACCATCTACCGACGCTGGCCAGGTAAGGAAGACCTGCTCCTGGACGCGCTCGGCGCGCTGCGGCGGCCGCTGCCCGAGCCGAAGGGCGAGTCGGTCAGGGACGACCTGGTCGCTCTGCTCGAGGCGATGCGCAGCGAGTCGGTCGACCCGCGCCAGGTGCGGCAGTTCGCGCTGCTGCTCGGCGAGGGCGACCGGTATCCGCGGCTGATCGACCGGTACGTCGAGGCGGTCGTCGAGCCGCGCCGGGACGTGCTGCGGGCGGTGCTGCGACGCGGCGTGGCCACCGGCGAGCTGCGCGAGGGAGCCAGCATCGAGCTGGCCGTGGACATGCTCACCGGCGCGGTGCTCGCCAGGACCAGCCTCGCCCAGGAGCGGGCCGACCGCGGATACGCCAGGCGCCTGGTCGACGAGCTGCTGACCGGGCTGGCATCGCGATAGGTTCGCCCTGAGACCTGGCGGTAACCGGCGGGAGCGGCTATGCGGATGACGAAGCTCGGGCATTCCTGCGTCCGGCTCGAGCAGGACGGCCGGACGATCGTGCTCGACCCGGGGATCTGGAGCGGCGCGGACGCCATGTCCGGCGCGAGCGCCATCCTGATCACCCATGAGCACGCCGATCACATCGACGCCGCGGTCGTGCGGGCGGCGCTGGAGCGCGACGCCGGCCTGGAGCTGTGGACCAACGCGGCCGTCGCCAGACAGTTCGGCGACCTGGGTGACCGGGTGCACGCCGTCGGCCACGGCGACGCGTTCAGCGCGGCCGGGTTCGACGTGCGCGTCTACGGGCACGACCATGCGCCGATCCACCCCGACCTGCCGGTCGTGCCCAACATCGGCTTCGCCGTCCAGGGCCAGCTCTTCCACCCCGGCGACGCGTTCACGATCCCCGACGAGCCGGTGCGCGCCCTGCTGCTGCCGATCAGCGCGCCGTGGCTGAAGGCGTCGGAGACGTTCGACTACGCGCGGGCGGTGCGGCCGAGGGTCAGCTACGCGATCCACGACGCGGTGCTGAGCGCCAACGGCATCGCGCTGATCGGGCAGCTCGCCGGGGTGCTGCTCGGGAACGCCGGCGACGGCGGCTACGCGCGGCTGGAACCGGGCTCGAGCGTGGAAATCTAGGTGCCTAGCCGGTCTGCTGCACGTTGGACTGGACGATCTTGCCGCCGCGCACGGTGTAGGTGCCCGAGTAGTACTTGACCGACCCGTCGGTCTGGTCCGCGGTCAGGTTGAAGCTGACGACGTCACCGGAGACTCCGGTGATCGTCAGCGCGTCGTGCTGCGTGCCAGAGTATCCCTGCTTGAACGTGGCGAACGACTGGCTGGACTGCACCTGGCTGTCCAGCCGGTAGGCGGCACCGTAGTGGTGGCTGTTGATCGCGTTGTAGAAGGCGGTCACGACCCCGCGGGGGCCGGTCACCGCCGGAGTCGGCGAACTCGGTCCCGAGGTCGGGCTGGACGCTCTCGCCGTGCCGGTCACGGTGACCGGCGTGGTCGGCCCGGCGTGCGGGTTGCCGACGCCGCGCAGGTGCAGCGCGACCAGGCCGGCTCCGGCCAGCGCGGCGACGATCACGAACCCCAGCAGGAAGGGGAGGGCCCGGCGGCGCCGGCGCCGCAGCGCGCCCTGGTACGGTGCCGGTGCCTGATAGCCGGGTCCGCCGCCACGCGGCTGGTGCGGCTGCCCGGGCGGGCCGTAGCCGCCGGAGTACGGGTCGGGGGTGGTCACGCCCGGTGCCCGGCCGCGAGCCGAGCCGGCGGCCGTGGGCCCGCGGCTCACCGGGCGCACCGCCTCGGTGATCGTCGCCTCGCCGCCCGGGGTCCCGCCGCCGACCGGCGGCGTCACGCCCGCGGCCTGTGGTGTGCGGCCCTGCGGTGTGCGTTCCTGTGGCGTGCGTTCCTGTGGCGAGACGGCGGGCGCCTGCTCGGTGGCGGGCGGAGCCTGACCGGCCGTGGCGGCGAACTCGGCCGGCTTGGCCCGACCGGGCAGGCCCTGGCCGGTCCCGAGGGCGCAGGCGGCGCGCAGCTCGGCGGCGAACTCCAGGCAGCTTGCCTGCCGGTTCTCCGGCGCCTTGGCGAGAGCCTTGGCGAGCGCCTGGTCCACCGCGGCGGGCAGTTCGGGCCGCAGCTTGCGCGCGGACGGCGGCGGCGCGGAGACCTGCGCCCACATGACGGCGAGATCCTGGTCGCGGTGGAACGGTGGCCGGCCGGTCAGCATCTCGAACGCCGCGCACGCCAGGGCGTACAGGTCCGTACGCCCGTCGGTCGGGCGGCCCTCGACCTGCTCGGGCGACATGTAGTCGATGGTGCCGAGGAACTGCCCGGTGCCGGTCAGCGACACGGCGGATGCCGACAGCTTGCTGAGCCCGAAGTCGGAGAGGTAGATGTGGTCGGGAGCGGTGTCGCTGCCGACGGTGCCGAGCAGCATGTTGGCGGGCTTGACATCGCGGTGCACCAGGCCGCGGGCGTGCGCGGCATCGAGCGCGGAGGCGATCTGGGTGATGATGCTGACCGCGCGAGCGGGCGGCAGCGGCCCCGCCTGTTCGAGCAGCGCCCGCACGTCCCGCCCCGCGACGTAGCGCATCGCGATGAACAGCACGCCGTCGGCCTCGCCCGCCTCGAACACCGGGATGACGTTCGGGTGGTCGACGGCCGCGCCCGCGCGTGACTCCCTGATGAACCGCTGCCGGAACGCGGCGTCCTTGGTGAGCTCGGGCGCGAGCACCTTCAGCGCGACCTGGCGGTCAAGCCGCACGTCGGCGGCGCGGTAGACGACCGCCATGCCGCCGCGTCCGATCAGCTCCCGAATCTGGTAACCGCCGATCTGTGCTCCGGCGGGAAAGTCGCCGATCGCAGGCCTGTTCTCGCCGCTCACTGCCTGCCTCCGAACGCGCGCCCGGCCCGGCCGGTTCGCCACCCGCCGAGCTTACGGTGCGGGCCGCGCCGGTTTGTCGGTCTTTCCGGTCAGTCACATGGGACCGTCCAAGTATCTGGCCTTCGGCCCGGGCGCTCAACTCGGCTGGCGGGGACGACCGGCTCGGCTGGCGGGGACTACCGGCTCGGCTGGCGGGGACTACCGGCCGAACGGCTCCCGCCCGCGGTTGGTGATCGGCAGACGACGGTCGCGGCCGAAGTTCTTGCCGGTGATCTTAGGCCCCGGCGGGTACTGCCTGCGCTTGTACTCGGCCCGGTCCACCAGCGCGATGACCCGCTCGACCAGGTCCGGGGCGTGGCCGGCGGCGAGCAGTTCGGCGGCGCCGAGGTCCTTTTCCACGTAGTCGTCGAGCAGCGGGTCGAGCACCGCGTAGTCGGGCAGCGAGTCCGTGTCGAGCTGGCCGGGCCGCAGCTCGGCGCTCGGCGGCTTGGTGATCGAGTTCTCCGGGACCGGAGGGTCCTGGCCGTCCCGGGCAGCCCGCCCGTTCCGCCAGCTCGCGAGCTGCCAGACGAGCGTCTTGAGCACGTCCTTGATCGGCGCGAAGCCGCCGGCCGAGTCGCCGTACAGCGTGGAGTACCCGGTCGCCAGCTCGCTCTTGTTGCCCGTCGTCAGCACCAGGTGGCCCTCGGCGTTGGACAGCGACATCAAGATCATGCCGCGCACCCTGGCCTGGAGGTTCTCCGCGGCCAGCCCTTCGAGGTGCAGACCGGCGTCGAACGCCGCGACGATCGGGGCGATCGGCACCGTGCGGGCGTGCAGTCCCTGCCGCTTGACCAGGTCCTCGGCATCGGCGACGGAGTGCGCCGATGAGTGGTCGCTCGGCATCAGCACGACGTGCACGCGGTCGGGCCCGATCGCGTCCGCGGCGATCGTCGCCGTCAGCGCGGAGTCGATCCCGCCGGACAGGGCGATAATCACCGACCGGAACCCGTTCTTGGTGACGTAGTCCCGCAGCCCGGTGACCAGCGCCGCGTACACCTCGGCGAACCCGTCCAGCCTGGGCCAGATCGGGCCGGGCCCGCCGGGCGGGCCGTCCGGCGGGCCGCCGTGCGCCGCGCCGGGCACCGCGGGCAGTTCGAGCCTGCGGATCGTGATCGTGGTGCCGTCCCTGGCGTCGGCGGGCGTGTCGCCCATCTCGGCCTGGCCCGCCGGCCGGACGTCGACGTCGGTGACGACCAGCGCCTCCTCGAACTGCGGCCCGCGGGCCAGCAGCGCGCCCTCGGCGGCGACGACGATCGAGTCACCGTCGAACACCAGCTCGTCCTGGCCGCCGACCATGTTGACGTAGGCCAGCGGGCAGCCGGCCTCGGCGGCGCGGCGGCGGCACAGCGCGAGCCTGGCCTCCGCCTTGCCCTGCTCGTACGGCGAGGCGTTCGGCACCACCAGGAGCGACGCCCGGGCCTGCCGGGCGACGGCGACCGGGCCGCCGTCCTGCCACAGGTCCTCGCAGACAGCCACGGCGACGTCGACCGGCTCGCCGGAACTCGCGGGGATCCGGCACACCGGCAGGACGTTGCCGGGGACGAAGTACCGGTACTCGTCGAACACGCCGTAGTTCGGCAGGTGGTGCTTGGCCGAGGTGACCGCGACGCCGCCGCCGTGCAGCACGGCGGCGGCGTCCCTCGGGGCTCCGGCCGGCAGCCCGACGCGCGGGACCATGCCGGGCTGCCGGTCCAGGTATCCGGTCACCACGGCGATGCCGCCCAGGCCGGCGCGGGCGAGGTCGGCGGCGGTACGGCGCAGCGCCTCGATCGACGCCGTCACGAACGACGCCCGCAGCGCGAGGTCCTCGACCGGGTAGCCGGTCAGCATCATCTCGGGGAATACCACCACCGAGGCCCCCGCGGTGGCCGCCCTAGCCGTCTGGTCGACGATGGCCGCGGCGTTGCCGTCGAGGTCGCCGACGGTGGAGTTGACTTGCGCGAGCGCGATCCGAATGGCGGGCACCAGATCAGCTTACGGCGGGTCGCGTTACCGGCTGGAAACACGGACCGGGCAGACTGGCCACGTGGACAGGCAGGAAGAGTTCGTACTGCACACGCTCGAGGAGCGCAACATCCGGTTCGTCCGGCTCTGGTTCACCGACGTGCTCGGATACCTGAAGTCGGTCGCCGTCGCCCCGGCCGAGCTCGAGGGCGCGTTCGCGGAGGGCATCGGATTCGACGGCTCGGCCATCGAGGGTTTCGCCCGGGTCTACGAGGCCGACATGATCGCCAAGCCCGACCCGTCGACGTTCCAGCTCATGCCGCTGCGCGACGACCCGGTCGGCGTCGGGCGGATGTTCTGCGACATCCTGCTGCCCGACGGGTCGCCGTCGCACGCCGACCCCCGGCACGTGCTCAAGCGCGCGCTGGCCAAGGCAGCGGGCCTGGGCTTCACCTTCTATACCCACCCCGAGATCGAGTTCTTCCTGCTCAGGGAGCGGCCCGAGGGGGGAGCCAAGCCGCGGCCGATCGACCAGGGCGGCTACTTCGACCACACGCCGCACAACATCGCGCACGACTTCCGCAAGTCGGCGATCGCGATGCTGGAGGCGATGGGGATCTCGGTGGAGTTCAGCCACCACGAGGGGGCCCCCGGCCAGCAGGAGATCGACCTGCGCTACGCCGACGCGCTGAGCACGGCCGACAACATCATGTCGTTCCGGCTCGCGATGAAGGAGGTCGCGCTCGAACAGGGCGTCTACGCCACGTTCATGCCCAAGCCGTTCACCGAGTACCCGGGCTCCGGGATGCACACCCACATGTCGCTGTTCGAGGGCGACCGCAACGTCTTCTACGACCCGGGCGGCGAGTTCCAGATCTCCAAGGTCGGCCGGTCGTTCATCGCGGGCCTGCTCACGCACGCGGCCGAGATCACGGCGGTCTGCAACCAGTGGGTGAACTCCTACAAGCGGCTGTGGGGCGGCGCGGAGCGGATCGCCGGCGCGGGCGGCGAAGCGCCCGCCTACATCTGCTGGGGCCACAACAACAGGTCGGCGCTGATCCGGGTGCCCATGTACAAGCCGAAGAAGCGGAACGCGACGAGGATCGAGTTCCGCTCGCTCGACCCGGCGTGCAACCCGTACCTGGCGTTCGCAGCGATCCTGGCCGCCGGGCTGAAGGGCATCGAGGAGGACTACGAGCTGCCGCCGGGCGCCGGGGACGACGTGTGGGCGCTGACCAGCGCCGAGCGCCGCGCGCTCGGCATCGACCCGCTGCCGCAGAGCCTGTCCGACGCCTGCGACGTGATGCAGACCAGCGAACTCGTCGCCGAGACGCTCGGCGAGCACGTGTTCGACTTCTTCCTGCGCAACAAGCGCGAGGAGTGGCACGAGTACCGCCGCCACGTCACCGAGTTCGAGCTGGAGCGCTACCTGTCCTCGCTCTGATTCCGCCGCCAGGCCCATAACGCCCCCGACCGACCCCCGCCCGGTCTCCGACCGGATGGATCCGGGGATTGATCCGGAGTGGCCGGATGGATCCCCGGAT
>DASPZH010000387.1:0-3891 GCA_035636335.1 Streptosporangiaceae bacterium | reverse complement strand
AGGGGGCTGCGGGAAGATGGGGGAATGGCTGACCGGCTGCGCAATGCGACGAGTCCCTACCTGCTCCAGCACGCCGACAACCCGGTGGACTGGTGGCAGTGGGGCGACGAGGCCTTCGCCGACGCGCGGCGCAGGGATGTGCCCGTGCTGCTCTCCGTCGGCTACGCCGCGTGCCACTGGTGTCACGTGATGGCGCACGAGTCCTTCGAAGACGAGGCGACCGCCCGGCTCGTGAACGAACACGTCGTGCCGGTCAAGGTCGACCGGGAGGAGCGTCCCGACGTCGACGCCGTCTACATGACCGCCACGCAGGCCATGACCGGCCAGGGCGGCTGGCCGATGACCGTGTTCCTGACCCCGGACCGGGAGCCGTTCTACTGCGGCACGTACTATCCGCGCGAACAATTCAAGCAGCTCGTCGCGGCCGTCGCGCAGGCCTGGCGCGAGGACCGGGACGGCGTCGCCGGCCAGGCACGCAAGGTTACCGAGGCGCTCGCCTCCGCCGGCGGACCGCGCCCGGCGCCGCCGCCCTCGGGTCTGCCGGCCGGCCCCGTCCAGGCCGAGGTCTGCGACGCGGCGGTAGCCGCGCTGGGCAGGCGCTTCGACGCGGCCCGCGGCGGTTTCGGCGGGGCGCCCAAGTTCCCCCCGTCGACCGTCCTCGAGTTCCTGCTGCGCGACGGCGCGCGAACCGGGCCGGCCGGACGGGCGCCCGCGATGGTGGCGGGAACCGCGGAGGCGATGGCTAGGGGCGGCATCTACGACCAGCTCGGCGGCGGCTTCGCCAGGTACAGCGTCGACGCGGACTGGGTCGTGCCGCATTTCGAGAAGATGCTCTACGACAACGCGCAGCTCGCGCGGGTCTACGCGCACTGGTGGCGGCGGTCGGGCAGTGACCTGGCGCGCCGGGTCGCCGAGCAGACCTGCGACTGGATGATCGCCGACCTGCGCACCAGCGAGGGCGGTTTCGCCAGCGCGCTCGATGCGGACAGCGAGGGCGAGGAGGGCGCATTCTATGTCTGGACTCCTGCCCAGCTCGCCAGCGTGCTCGGCGCCGACGACGGGGCGTACGCGGCGCAGCTCTTCTCGGTCTCGCTGTCCGGCACGTTCGAGCGCGGCCGATCGGTGCTCCAGCTCGCGGCCGACCCGGCCGACCCGGCCGACCCGGCCGGGTCGGCCGACTGGCCGCGATACGAGCGGATCAGGTCGGGGCTGCTGGCCGCTCGCGGTGAACGTCCCTGGCCGGCCAGGGACGACAAGGTGGTGGCCGCGTGGAACGGACTGGCGATCGCGGCTCTGGCCGAGGCCGGGCTGCTTTTCGACCGGGCTGATTACCTCGACGCCGCGCGGGGCGCCGCGGAACTGCTGGCCACCGTGCACCTGACCGACGGGCGGCTGGCCAGGACGTCGAGGCACGGCGTCGCGGGACGCAGCGCCGGCGTGCTCGAGGACTACGCCAACGTCGCGGCCGGGCTGCTCGCGCTGTCCGGCGTGACCGGCGAGGCGCGATGGGTCACCCTGGCCGGGGACCTGCTGGATTCCGCGCTCGACCGGTTCCGCGACGCCGACGGCGGCTTCTACGACACTGCCGACGACAGCGAGCGGCTGATCTACCGGCCAGCCGACCCGGCCGATGGCCCGACGCCGTCGGGGACCTTCGCGGCGGCCGGCGCACTGCTCAGCTACGCGGCGCTGACCGGGTCGGCCCGTCATCGTGACGCGGCGGCGGCCGCGCTCGGCCCGGTGACCGAGATCGCCGCCAAGTACCCGCAGGCAGCGGGCTGGGGTCTGGCCGTCGCCGAGGCGTTCCTGGCCGGTCCCGACGAGATCGCGATCATCGGACCGCCGCCGGACGAGCGGACCAGGGCGCTGCACAAGGCCGCGGCGCTGGGCGCCACGCCCGGGGCGGTGCTCGCCGTCGGCGAGCCGGACGGCTCCGCCGCGTCGGGGGAGCACGCCATTCCGTTGCTGGCCGGGCGCGGTCTCGTCGGTGGTCAGCCGGCCGCCTACGTCTGCCGCGGGTTCACCTGCCGGCTGCCGGTCACCACGCCGGCCGACCTGCTTGAGCTACTCCGGTCGTGACCACGCGTCGCTGGCGCCGTGACCGGCGGCGCTGCGGCCGTTGAGCGAAAACGCGGGCCGTAGTCGGGTGCTGCGGTTAACGCGGTCGCCGTTCGGCGGCCTCCCCCGCCCCAAGTAGCCGGGCGGTCCGCGGGTTGCGTTGCGCACATACGATCTGAACTGGGGATGGTGCTTTCGGGGCCGTTCGGCACTTTCTTGTGCCGTCCGTGGGAGGCATAATTCCCAGTAGCGCGAGAGATGCCCCCAAGCGGAAGGACCGCGGTGCCCTCCTTGGCGCGTCGGCTGCTCCCGGTCGTGGCATTGCTTGTTGCCCTTTTCCTGGTCATGACGGGGCTGGTCGACCACGCCAGGTCCGCGCTCACGCTGCCGGCCGGCCGGTCGGCCCGATCGGCGTCCGCGGCTAGGGCCGCCGCCGATGTCCGCGCGGCCGGTGTCAGTGCCACGGTCGGCGCCATCCCCGGCGTGCGGCACCGGGCGCGCGGTCATTCGCGTTTCGCCGGACTACAGGCGGACACCGCGACGGTGGTCGCCGCGAAGCCGCTGCCCTCGGCGCACGGTTCTGCCAACGGCCCGAACCGACTGCGTCAGGCGGATGTGCTGGTAGTGGCGCAACGGTCGTTGCCGGCCGGTCTGGTGGCCAGGCTGCGCCGCCTCGGCGGCGTGGCGGCCGCGGTGCCGGTCGATGCCGGCCGGGTTCGCGTGAACGGCGTCTTCGTGAACGTGCTCGGCGTGGACCCGGCGGCGTTCCGTCCGTTCGCCGCCAGGCCGACCGCGCGTTCCGATGCTCTCTGGGCGAACGTGAGCGCGGGCGAAATCGCGATCTCGTTCACGATGGGCAGCCAGGACAGGCTGAACCTGGCCGCGCCCGTACGGGTCAGCGGCGCCCGCCAGATGACGCTTCCGGTGGCCGGGTTCGGCACGGTGGGCATCGGCGGTGTCGACGCGGTGGTCTCCGATGCCGTCGCCCGGTCGCTCGGCCTGCCGTCGGCGAACGCAATCGTCGTCAGCGCCCCGCACACCAGGCTGGGCCGGCTGATGGCCAAGATCAAGAGGCTGGCGCCCGCCGGGACGGCCGTCGCCCCGCTCGTGACCCAGGTGGTCGTCGGCACCACGACCGTGACCACCGGCGCGGCGGGCGCGGCCGATGTTGGCGTCGGCCAGGGTCGCGGCCTGACCCCGCTCGAGGTGGCCAAGTTCCTCGCGGCGGCGAAGAGCCGGCTGGGCATGCCGTATGTCTGGGGTGGCGCCGGCCCGACGCAGTTCGACTGCTCCGGTCTGGTGCAGTGGTCGATGGCCCAGGCGGGCATCGTCATGCCGCGGGTGGCGGCGGATCAGGCCCGGACGGGGCCTTTGCTGCGGCTCAGCGACCTGCGGCCTGGGGACCTACTCTTCTACCACACCGACCCCACCGCCCCCAGTTACATCTCGCACGTGGCCATCTATATCGGCAACGGCCAGATGATCCAGGCGCCAGAACCCGGCATGGACGTCGGGACCGTGCCCGCCGACTTCGGCGCCGGCTTCGCCGGCGCAGTGCGGGTCTACCCGAGCGTCGCCGCCGCGGTCGCCGGCAACCTGGCCGGCTGACGCCGGCGACAACCCGCTGGCTGACCGACCCCAGAAACGCGCCATCCCACCGCCACCGCATCCGGCCACGGGAGATTGCGAGCTGCTCGGCGATGTGTAATCATCATTACATGAGTACAGATCAGAATGAGCAGCAAGTCTCCGCGGCCGAGCGCCTTCGCGGCTGGTTCACCGGCCGGATGCCTGAGGAGTGGCTCGACGGCGCCCTTGAGGTCAAGCTGGACC
>DASPZH010000386.1:0-3415 GCA_035636335.1 Streptosporangiaceae bacterium | reverse complement strand
CCACGACATGGCGCGCGAGTACCGGGTCATCTCGGCGCTGCGCGACACGGATGTGCCGGTCGCCCCGGCGCTGGCCTTCTGCGCGGACGAGGCGGTGAACGACCGCCCGTTCTACACGATGGGCTTCGTCGACGGGCACGTGCTGCGCGGGGTGGCGGAGACGGAGACGGTGCTGGACGAGGCCCGCAGGAAGGTCGCAGGGTCCGAACTGGTCGACGTCCTGGCCGCCATCCACGCGGTCGACGTCGACGCGGTCGGGCTGGGCGACTTCGCGCGCCGTGACGGCTACATCGAGCGGCAGTTGCGGCGCTGGCACGGGCAGTTCGGCAAGTCCCAGGAGCAGGCCAAGGAGATCGGGGTCTACCGGCCGGTCCCGCTTGTGGACCAGGTGCATCAGATCCTGATCGACCGGCTGCCGGTCCAGCAGGGCGCCGCGATCGTGCACGGCGACTACCGCCTCGACAACACGATCATGTCCGCGGACGGGCGGATCATGGCCGTGCTCGACTGGGAGCTGTGCACGCTCGGCGACCCGCTGGCCGACGTGGGTACGCTGCTGGCGTACTGGGCCGAGGACCCGGGCCGGCCAGGACCATCGTCGGCGGTCGCCACGATGGCGCAGTCGGCCGCGACCGCACTGCCCGGCTTCGGATCCCGTGCCGAGCTGACCGACCGGTACGCGGCCAGGTCCGGGCGCGACCTGGCCGACCTGGGTTACTACATCGCCTTCGCGTACTGGAAGCTGGCGTGCATCCTGGAAGGCGTCTTCGTCCGCTACGCGGCCAACGCGATGGGCACCGGGGCTTCCGACGCTGACATGCTCGGGCCGGGGGTCGAGGATCGCGCCCGCCGCGCGCTCGAGGCCCTGCAATCCTGAGCCACGGCAGGCCGATGGAGAGCGGCTGGGTGCGAGTCGACTGTCATCTGCATACCGTGGCGTCCGGCGACGCGGTGACCACGCTTGACCAGCTTGCCGAGCGGGTGGCGCAGGAGAAGGTCGACGTCGTGTGCATCACCGACCACAACGTGACGTCCGCGGCGATCACGGCGGCCGCGGTCGGCGGCGCCCGGGTGATCGTGGGCGAGGAGATCAGGACGCAGGCCGGGGAGGTGATCGGCCTGTTCCTGGCCGAGCGGATCCCCTACGTGCTGCCGGCGGACGAGGTGGTCGCCAGGATCAGAGCCCAGGGCGGCCTGGTGTACCTGCCGCACCCGTACGACCCGGCGCGCGGCAGCCTCGGCGCGACCGCCGGCCGGCTCTGCGCGGACGGGATGGCGGACATCGTCGAGGTGTTCAACGCCAAGGTCGCCGACCAGGAGCTGAACGCCAGGGCCGCCGGGCTCGCCAGGCGCTGGGGACTGCCGGGGGGCGCTGGCTCGGATGCCCACGATCCGGTCGGCGTCGGCGCCGCGTACCTGGAGATGCCGGACTTCGACGGGCCGGCCAGCTTTCTGTCGGCGCTGGCCAGCGCCCGGGTGATCGGGGAGTACCGCGCGCACGCGCCGCGGTTTACGGCCGGCGGCTGACGCGCCCGGTTCAGCTCGCGCGCTTGTAGGCGCGGACCGCCAGCGGCGCGAAGACGACGAAGATCGCGACCAGCGATGCGATGCTCTTCAGCAGGTTCGCCTGGACCGGGCCGCCGATGGCCAGCGCGCGCATCGTGTTGATGACGTAGGTGACCGGCTGGTTGTTGGCGAATGCCTGGAGCCAGCCGGGCATGCTGGCGATCGGCACGAACGCGGAGCTGACGAAGGTGAGCGGGAACAGCCAGATCAGCCCGAACGCCTGCACCGACTCCTCGTCGCCAATGGCCAGGCCGGTGTAGGCGGCGATGCAGCAGAACGCCAGCCCGAACACGGTGGCGAGCACGACCATGGCCACGGCGGGGACGACGCCGTTGGAGAACCGGAAGCCGACCGCGTAGCCGACGCCGATCATGATCAGGATCGTCACGAGCATCCGCCCGGTGTCGGCCACCATGCGGCCGGCGAGCACGGCGGAGCGCGCCATCGGCATCGACCGGAGCCGGTCGATCACGCCCTTCTGCAGTTCCTGTGCCAGCGCGATGGCCGTGGCGAAGCACGCGAACGCGGCGGTCTGCCCGATGATCCCCGGCATCAGGAACTGGACATAGCCCCCCGGCACTCGGATCGCGCCGCCGAAGACGTACCGGAACATCAGCACGAACATCACCGGCTGGATCACGGAGAACACGATGAAGGCCGGCACCCGGATCCAGACCAGCAGGTTGCGCCTGGCGATCGTGAGCGCGTCGCTGACTGACCAGCGAGCCCGGGTGGCCAGCCCAGGATCGGCCACTCCCGCCGCGACAGCCGTCATGATGCCCTGCCTCTCGTGGTGCCCTGGCTGCGTGCCGAACGGCCTCGCCAGCGACCTCGGCGACCTCGGCGGGTCTCCTGTGGCCCTGACTCCTCGGCCGCATGCCCGGTCAGGGCCAGGAACACGTCGTCGAGCGACGGCCGCCGCAGCGCGAGGCCGTGGGTCACGACGCCCGCGCCGTCCAGCCCGCGCACCGCCTCGATCAGCGCCTCGGAACCTCGGCCCCCGACCCCGACGCTGACCACACCGGTATGGGGATCGACATTCGGCTCGCCCTCTCCGATGTGCTTGATCGCCGCGACCGCCTCGCCGACCCTGGTCCGGTCGGGCACCGTGAACTCCAGGACGTCACCGCCGACCTTCCCCTTGAGGTCCTCGGCCGTGCCCGCCGCGATGACCAGCCCGTGGTCGATGACCACGATCGAGTCGGCGAGCTCGTCGGCTTCGTCGAGGTACTGGGTGGTGAGCATGATGGTCGTGCCGCCGGCGACCAGCGACCTGATCACGTCCCACATGCCGAGCCGCGACCGCGGGTCAAGGCCGGTCGTCGGCTCGTCGAGGAACAGGACCTTGGGCTGCCCGACGAGGCTGGCGGCCAGGTCGAGGCGGCGTTGCATGCCGCCGGAGAAGGTCTTGGCCGGCCGGCCCGCGGCATCGACGAGATCGAACTGCGCGAGCAACTCCGCAGCCCGGCTGCGGGCGTCCGGCCAGCTCAGGTGGTAGAGCCTGCCGATGAGCTCGAGGTTCTCCCGGCCGGTGAGCTCTTCCTGGATGGCCGCCGACTGACCGGACAGCCCGATCGTGCGGCGGACCGCGGCGGGATGGCGCACCACGTCGTAACCATCGACAACTGCGCGTCCGCCGTCCGGCAGCAGCAAGGTGGTCAGGATGCGGACGGCGGTCGTCTTGCCTGCGCCGTTGGGCCCGAGCACGCCGAGCACGGTGCCGCGGGGGACGGACAGGTCGATGCCGCGCAGCGCGCGCACGTCGCCGAACGACTTGGTCAGGCCTTCGGCGAGGATCGCCGGGCCAGAGCCGATCTGTGCCACCGCATCCTCCTCCGCAGGTCGCCTC
>DASPZH010000385.1:0-4941 GCA_035636335.1 Streptosporangiaceae bacterium | reverse complement strand
GGTCGAGCGCCCGCAGCACCCACAGGTAGGCGACGTGGTCATCGCGCCGGGTGAAGTTGAACAGCCGGAACCGGTCGCTGACGGCGAGCGCGTCAAGATCGAGCGCGTTCCGCTCGCCTCGGTCCGCGCCATCCCCGGTCTGGTCTGCCATCGGCTGGTCTCACGTCCCGAAATTGTCCGGCGCCCGCTCCCGGCGCCCGGCCGAGGCGACTCGTCCGGCTCTGCACGCCCGGCTAAGATCGTCCGGCGTTGCCCACCCCGGCCAGCACAATGGTATGTGGAAAGTCCGCGGCCAACGGCCGATCGGCACCGGCGAGAACGATCGCGGCCATGGCACCCGGTCAGCCCGCGCGCAATGCCCGCCCATCACCTCGGTGTCCGCCTGGCCCGCCGCCGCACCGATGACTTACCCGGACTTGGTCACGGCTTCAGGCCGCTTTCTGGCGCGCTGTCCGCTCTCGCGGGTCACAAACCCGGGGGAAGCCCAGATCGCGCCGGACACCGGAATCCGCAACCTCGCTCTGCCAGCCCTCAGATCAGGCGCCGCGCGCCACTACTGGAGCCGAGCCGAAGACTTTTGGGTAAACCGAAGGATTTGTGGTTCAGTCTGGCGCAAAGCTTCCAGGACGGCCTCTCACCGGTTGGCTTCCGAGATGATCAGCCCGGACGCGCCGATCGCCAGCAGCCGAGCGGCTGCCTGGCCGTCACGGCGCGGGGGCGAGGCCGCCGGCGGTGAGCATGAAACTGCCTGCTAGCTCGGGATGGGTGGCCAGCTCGACGAAGGACTTGCCCGCCGTCTCGGGCGTCAACGCCGGCCCGAGCTGGTCGCGGTACGCGGCCAGGTCCAGGCCGGCTCTGGCCGCGTACGCGGCGACCGCCACCGCGCCGAGGTCCGTGGCTGGCGTGAGCTGCGGCAGCACTGACAGGAAGCGGATGCCGAGGCCGGCCCGCTCCGACTCCTCCTGCGCGTAGCTCGCCGCGAACCTGATGGTGGCCTTGGCCCCGGCATAACCGCCGCTGAGCGCGGACCCCCGCACGGCGGCGCCGCTCGACATGGCAATGACTACGCTGTCAGGTGCGAGCGGCATCAGCAGGGCCTCGCGGATCCAGCCGAACGCCTGCTTGACGTCGACCTCCCAGTTGCGGCTGAAGGTCTCCCACGTGTGCTGGTGCAGCGGCCGGCTCAGCGGCCTGGCGCCGGCCACGAGCGCCAACGTCCGCGGCCGGTACGCGTCCATCAGCGTCCCGGCGGTCGTCGGGTCGGTAGCGTCGGCGGCCACCGGGGTGAACCGCTCGCCCAGCTGAGCCCGCAGGTCGGCCAGCTTGGCCGGATCGCGGGCGACGCCGATGACGTGCGCGCCCGCCTGATGCAGGGCGCTCGCGATGCCGCGGCCCAGGCCGCTGCTGGCGCCGGTGACGATGGCTGTGGTGCCGGTGAGTTCTTCCGTGGTCATGCCGTGCCTCCGTGGTAGGTCCTGTGGTGCGAAGGGTCTCGATATATAGACCAGCGACGGCGGCCTGACTCGCCGGTGTAGCTGACGCGCCGGTCTAGGTGGGCGGCGTCCGGCCGAGCAGGGCGACGAGCTTGTCGCCGGGGCAGGCAACCGGCGGGACCATCAGCGGTTCACCGAACAACCCCGGCCTGGTGGTGCCGTTCACCACCAGGCCAGCGACCTCGAGCAGGTCGAGTGCCAGCTCGGGCGGGATCGGCCGGATCGGCCGGGACCGGCCGCAGGCGGCGGAGATGTCCCAGCCGTGCACCGCGAGCTCGATCGCTCCCGTGGTGGCGACCAGGCCGACCGTGAGCCGCCTGTCGCCGATGGCGACGTGATGCTCGGTGCGGTCGACGGCGCACGCGCCGAGCAGCAGCCCGGCCTCAGCGCAGAACGCGGCCGCCGGGTGCGGCCGCCGGCCCGGCGCGATGTCTCCCGGCTCCGCGGCCGGGCCCGCCACCCAGCAAACCCGGCCGGAACCGATCGCTTCGCGCAGTGCTCGGGCCGAGTCGCCGATGTGGGCCAGCAGCGTTCGCAGATCCCAGCCGGCGCACGGAGTCGGGTACGCGAGCTGCACCGGCGTAACGTCCACGGCTTGGGCGAGCGCGTAGCCGACCGCGCGCTCGAGCAGAGCCAGCCCGGCGGGTGCGCTGGCCATGCCCCCGCCGGTCAGGTCCGGCCCGGCGGGCGGCCGGCCAGGTCGCCGTCCGGCCCGGACGCCGCGCCGGCCTGGTACACGGCCGGCAGCCCGAACGTGCCGAACAGCGCCGTGTCGAGGAAGGTGTCGATCCGGCTGATCTGGTCGGCGGTGACGCTCAGCACCTGGATCGCGTGCGCGTCGAATCGGCCGCCCTGGCCGCGCCGGTAGACGGCTACCGCGGGCTGCCCGTTGGCTGCCGTGCGAACCAGCCGGTGCAGATTCGGCTCGGTGAGGACGTGCATGCCGAAGAACCGCACCACGTCGTCCCGGCCGATGAACCAGGCCGGAACCGGCGGCATCTCCAGCACGGCGTCCTCGCGCAGCAGCCGGGCCAGCTCGGCCATGTCCGCGCGCTCGAATGCCGCCAGATACCGATCGAGCAGCTCCCGGGCGGAGTGTCCGCTGGGCGGGCTGACGTCGGCCTCGGCCGGTGCCACCTTCACCAGCCGGGCGCGGGCCCTGCGCAGGGCGCTGTTCACCGCCGTGGTTGTGGTGCCGAGCACGTCGGCAACCTCCGCGGCGGGCCAGTCAAGCACGTCGCGCAGGATCAGCACCGCTCGCTGCCGCGCTGGCAGGAACTGCCAGGCAGCGATCAGCGCGAGCCGCAGGCTGTCTCGCCGGCCGGCGATCGCCGCGGGATCGTCGGCGGCCACACCGAGCAGCGCGTCCGGCAGCGGGGTCAGCCACGGCACGTCGTCGGCTGGCCCGGGTATCTGGCTCTGCGGGCCATCGAGCGGCGCGCCAAGACCAGAAGGCAACGGCCGCCTGCCCTGCCGCTCGATCGCGGTCAGGCACGCGTTCGTGGCGATGCGATACAGCCAGGTGCGCAGCGACGACCGGCCCTCGAACCCGTCAAGAGAGCGCCACGCGCGCAGGTAGGTTTCCTGCACCATGTCCTCGGCGTCGTCGGCCGAGCCAAGCATCCGGTAGCAGTGCGCGAGCAGCTCGCTCCGGAATGGGTCCACGAGCCGGGTGGTGAAGTCGTCGCTGACCGCCATGTTGCCTCCCCAGTTATAGACCAGCCCCGGGCCGGGAAATCGTCGGGCCTCCCGGCACCACCTGGTTCCCGGAGTCACATGGGCTCCACGATCAGGCGCCTGGCGACCCGCGACGCTCGGGGTGGACGGCACAGAAGAGGTTGCCCTGCGGGTCGGCGAGCACGGTCCAACGGCCCTGCGGTCCGTCCCAGCGGCGGGCGGCGCCCATCGCGATGATCCGGTCCAGGTCCTCGGCGGAGTCGAGGCGCACGTCGAGGTGGACGCGGCCCGGTACGGGCTGCAGGTCGCGAACCGGCGTCAGCCACACGTGCAGGGCGTCGCGGGCGCCCAGCAGCACGGACTCATCGTCCCTCAGGGTGCCCGCCGCGATGGCGGCCTGGTCACCGGGGTCGATCGGCAGGCCGAGGAGCTCGGAGTAGAAACCCGCGAGGGCTGCGGGCTGATGGCAGTTGATGACTATGGCTTCCAGGCGTGGCACTGCTCCTCCAGGCGCGAGTGCGAGAGGTTTCCGCGACTGCCGCGACAGCACCGATCTGCTCTACAGCGTGTACAACTGTCAGTTTCCGTAGTGATACCGGCACGCCGCGATGCGGATCTCATCTTCGGCGATCTTATAGACCAGCCGGTGCTCGTCTGTGATACGTCGCGACCAGTAACCACGGAAGCCATGTTTGAGCGGCTCAGGCTTGCCGATCCCTTCATTGCCGTTCCTGGCTATATCGATGATCAGCGAATTGACCCGTTTCAGCACCTTGCGGTCCTGAACCTGCCACCAGACGTAATCGGCCCAGGCGCTCTCGTCCCAGACCAGCTTCACTCGGCGAGTTCCCGCCCGAATCCGCCGCCATGCTCCAGCCGGTCAATAGAGGCAAGCAGGCGGCGAGCGTTCTCCGGGCTCTTCAGGAGGTACGCGGTTTCCTTCAGGGACTCGTAGTCCTCCAGCGCAATCATGACTACCGGCTCGCGCCCGGCCCGGGTGATGATGACTTCCTCGCGGTCATCGACGACTCTGTTGAGGGTCTCGGCATACTTGGCACGCGACTCGGAGTAGGTCATGGTCCGCAAGGGGAATCTCCCGACGCCCTAGATGCTGTTACGTACAACATATTGTACGCCTCGGACAGTCTGGCGGCAACGGTGACGGGCCGTCGCTGTGGCTTGGTCATCCGGGACGCCGCTTGCCCTTGCTCGCGCCATGTCGAGAGCGGCGCGGAATGCGCCACCGCCCCCTTGCGGTCGCCCAGGGCCGCCAGCGCGTCGTCGGCGTGAACCCTGGTCCAGAAAGTCGCTCCGCCTTCGGCATCGCGTCAGCGGCCCTGGAGCGCCTCTCCCCGATTGCCACAGCAACCAATCGCACTCGGATTCGCGCTCGTGTCGGCGCGTTCGCGCCCCATCGCCCGGGGACGCAGCTAGGCTGCGCCGGGACGGTTCACTATGTCCCCCACGCCGGAGCTTCCCCGACATGCTGGTTCTGCACGGGTTCTGGTTGGCTGAGTCTGGCTTGTGCCTTTGGGCAGAGGATTCTGATCGTCTGGTCAAGAGCCGCAGCGAGGCGCTGCGGTCGGCCAGGCCGCACCCCTTCGCCGCGCCGTTCGCCGTACTGGACGGGCTCCATCCTGGCAAGCCGGGCGAAGCGACGCTGCTGTTGCCTTCGCTCCGCAAGGCGCCGCTCGACTCGCCCGAGCTGATCAGGAACACCCCGCGGCCGGCGGCCAAGTCGGCGCCGGCGTTGCTGCCGTGGACGGTTCCC
>DASPZH010000384.1:0-4873 GCA_035636335.1 Streptosporangiaceae bacterium | reverse complement strand
ATCCGGAGAACCTAACCCCCGGTGATCATGCTGCCACGCTTAGCGCACGGATACTACATAGCTCCCGCGCCGTCACTTGCTGAAGACGGCGAACACGAGCCTGGTGAGAACCGTGTCCACGCCGGTGACAATGCCCACCATGATCAGGATGAATACGACGGCAACCGTGGTGTAGGTGATCAGCTCCTTGCGAGTCGGCCAGATCACCTTCCTGAGCTCGGCCCTGACCTCCCGCACGAAGACGGGCGGGCTCGTCCGCTCCGGCTTCGCCGGGCCGCCGGCCTTAGCCGGTCTCCTGGCCTGCGGGCCACGTACCTGAGTTGCCATGTCCTCACCTGTCACGCTGGTCTCTACCCAGCCGAGGCCTTCGGCTGGCCGGCTCACGCCGGTGTGGGGCCCGCGGGTCACGAGCCAACTCGCAGGGCAGGAGGGACTCGAACCCCCAACCGCCGGTTTTGGAGACCGGGACTCTGGCCAATTGAGCTACTGCCCTCTGCTGAGTTACTGCCTCTGTGCGGCCCCGCAGGCATGCTGCCGCTGCCTGACGGAAGACCACCAGATGTTGAAGTGTACGTTGCCAACCGCCTTCGCGTCGAACCGCGCCGTGTTTTGCCCGGCGGCCCGCTGTTGGCCGCGCGGCGGCCCGCGGGGCGTTGCGCCGCCGGGCCGACCGGGGGTGGGAAGATGCTGGACATGGCACTGAGCGAGCCGACCGCACCCAGCATCTCGAGCAAGCCAAGACTCTCCGCGCGGATAGCCGCGATCAGCGAGTCCGCGACGCTGGCCGTCGACGCCAGGGCACGGGCGATGAAGGCCGCCGGGCGGCCGGTGATCGGCTTCGGCGCCGGAGAGCCGGACTTCCCGACGCCCGGCTACATCGTCGAGGCGGCGCAACGGGCCTGCGCGGACCCCAGGTTCCACAAGTACTCGCCCACCGCCGGACTGCCCGAGCTGCGCGAGGCGATCGCGGCGAAGACGGCGCGCGACTCAGGCCTCGCGGTGCAACCAAGCCAGGTGCTGGTCACCAACGGCGGGAAGCAGGCCGTCTACCAGGCGGTCGCGACCCTGCTCGACCCGGGCGACGAGGTGCTGCTGCCGGCGCCGTACTGGACGACCTATCCCGAGGTGATCGCGCTGGCGGGCGGCGTGGCCGTGCCCGTGCTGGCCGACGAGAACTCGGGTTTCCTGACCACGGTCGCCGACCTCGAGGCGCACCGCACCGACCGTACCAAGGTGCTGATCTTCGTCTCGCCGTCGAACCCGACCGGCGCGGTCTACCCGCCCGCGCTGGTTGCCGAGATCGGGCAGTGGGCGGCCAGCCGCGGGCTGTGGGTGGTGACCGACGAGATCTACGAGCACCTGGTCTACGGCTCGGCCACATTTACCTCGATCCGGGTGGCAGCGCCCGGCCTGGCCAACCGCTGCGTCGTGCTGAACGGCGTGGCGAAGACCTACGCGATGACCGGCTGGCGGGTCGGCTGGATGATCGGGCCGGCCGACGTGGTCAAGGCGGCGACCAACCTCCAGTCGCATGCCACCTCCAACGTCTGCAACGTGGCGCAGGCGGCGGCCCTGGCCGCGGTCTCCGGCGACCTATCCGCGGTGACGCGGATGCGCGAGGCTTTCGGCCGTCGCAGGGAGCAGATGACCATCATGCTCAACAAGATCCCCGGAGTGCTGTGTCCGCTGCCTGACGGGGCGTTCTACTGCTTCCCGAGCGTCAAGGGAGTGCTCGGCAAGCGGCTGGCCGGCCGCAGGATCGACAGCTCGGCCGAACTCGCCGAGGTGGTGCTCGAGGAGGCGGAGGTCGCTGTCGTCCCCGGCGAGGCGTTCGGGGCGCCTGGCTACTTCCGGCTGTCGGCGGCCCTGGCCGACGCCGACCTCGAGGCGGGAATGACCAGGCTCGGCGATCTGCTTGCCCAGGCCCGCTGACCGACCGGGCGGGCGGGCAGGCTAGGCAGATGGCACGGCGGCTCGACCTGCTTCCCAAGGCCCACCTGCATCTGCACTTCACCGGCGCGATCCGTCGCTCGACATTGATCGAGCTCGCGGATGCGCACGGAATCGGCCTGCCCGACGCGTTCGGGGCCGACTGGCCGCCCCGGCTGCGCGGGACCGACGAGCGCGGCTGGTTCCGGTTCCAGCGGCTGTATGACTGCGCGAGGGCGGTGCTCCGCACCGACTCCGACATTCGCCGGCTGATCACCGAGATGGCGCAGGACGAGCGGGCGGAGGGCTCGGGCTGGCTCGAGTACCAGGTCGACCCGTCCGGTTACGCGGGCCGGTTCGGCGGGCTGACCGCGTTCACCGAACTCGTGCTCGACGCGACCGCGGCGGCCGCGCGCGCGGCGGGCATCGGTATCGGCGTGGTCTTCGCGGCGAACCGGACCAGGCATCCGCTTGACGCGCGGACGACCGCGCGGCTGGCAGCCGGCTACGCCGGGCGCGGCGTGGTCGGGTTCGGGCTGTCCAACGACGAGCGGCGCGGCGCCCCCGCCGAGTTCGCGGCCGCGTTCAGGATCGCGACTCGCGCCGGGCTGCTCGCCGTCCCGCACGGGGGCGAGCTCTCCGGCCCCGAGAGCGTCCGTGCCTGCCTCGACGAGCTGAACGCCGACCGGATCGGGCACGGCGTGGCCGCCGCCGCCGACCCCGCTTTGGTCGGGCGGCTGGCGGAGCGGCAGACGACGCTGGAGGTCTGCCCGGCGTCGAACGTCGCGCTCGGCGTCGCCGCGACCCCCGCCGGCGTGCCGCTGCGGCGGCTGCTCGACGCCGGGATCCCTGTCGCACTCGGCGCCGACGACCCGCTGCTGTTCGGGTCGCGCCTGACCGCGCAGTACGAGCTGGCCAGGGACGTGCACGGGCTGTGCGACGAGCGGCTGGCCGGCCTGGCGAGGATGTCGGTGCTCGGGTCGGCGGCGCCCGCCGGGGTCAGGGCCGGGCTGCTGGCTGGCATCGACGCCTGGCTGGCCGCGTCCGACCCGGCCGGCCACCCGGCCGGCCACCCGGCCGGCGAGCGGGCGGCTACAGCGCCAGGCCGACCAGCACCGGCTCGTTGACCAGCTCGATTCCGCACGCCGAACGCACGCCCGCGACGATCTCCCTGGCCAGGCCGATCAGGTCGGCCGCGCTCGCCCCGCCGGCGTTGGTCAGCGCGAGCGTGTGCTTGGAGGAGATCCTGGCCGTGCCGTGACCGGGATAGCCCTTGCCGAACCCGGCTTGCTCGATCAGCCAGGCCGCGGGCACCTTGACGTGCCCGGACCCCTCCCGGCCGCCCGGGCTGGCCCCGCCCCCGACGGGGTAGGCCGGCACGCGCGCTCCTGGCCGGCGAGCCGAGGCAATGCGCTCCAGCCTGGCGATCTCGGCGCGGCCCAGGACGGGATTGGTGAAGAACGACCCCGCGCTCGCGGTATCGGGATCGGCCGGATCGAGAACCATGCCCTTGCCCCGGCGCAGCTCGAGGACGGCGGCCCGGACATCGGCCAGCGGGGCGCGGTCACCGTGAGGCACCCCCAGCCTCGCCGCGAGTTCGGAGTACCTGACCGGGACCGACATCGGGTCACGCTCGAGCGCGAACGTGACATCGAGCACGACATACCGGCCAGTCGGCGCGATCCCAGAACCGGGCGGCCCAGCTCCCGGGCCGGGCGACGCAGCCCTCGGGCCGGGCGGGCGCGACGGCCAGGGTGTGCGCTTGAAGCGGCTGGTCCGGTAGCCGAAGCCGCAGTCGCCGCCGGCCAGCGCGGTGACCGCGCCGGTATCGCGGTCGAGCACCGTGACCGCGGTGATCGTCGCGGCGACCTCCTGGCCGTAGGCACCGACGTTCTGGATCGGGGTAGCGCCGGCCAGCCCGGGTATGCCCGCCAGGCACTCAAGCCCGGCGAGTTTCTCGGCGACCGACCACTCGACCAGCCGGTCCCAGTTCTCCCCCGCCGCCACCGTGAGCAGGACCCGCTCGCCCGCCTCGCGGACCGCGATGCCGGTCGTCGTGACCCGCAGCACCGTGCCGGGGAAGCCTTCGTCGGACACGACCAGGTTGCTGCCGCCGCCGAGCACGAGCAGCGGCTCGCCTGCGGCGTCGGCCTCGCGCACCGCGGCGACCACCTCATCGGCCGTCCGGGCCTCGGTCAGCCGGGCGGCCGGACCGCCGAGCCGCAGCGTCGTATAGCCGGAAAGCGGAACCCCCTCGCGGAGCATGAAAGCTACGGCCTCCCCAAGCCCCGTCCCAGTCCATGATCATGGCGGATTGACCGGTCTATAGGGCGTTGCGTCAAATCCGAAAAGATCAGCCCGCTCGACCCCGCCCCGACGCCTGATCATCGAGTGGACAGCCCAGCTCCCGGCCACGCGGCGCAGCGCCGTCACACGGTGACACCGATGCCACCCAGCTAAGCTACTTCGCGCTCCAGGCTAGCGCCGGCAGCCCGGCCGGCTCAAGGAGCTAGCACCAAGAAGGGGGCACCAAGCCCAGGCAGCAGCGCAACCGCAGGCACCCGCCCCCTCGCGCCGGCCACCGCCACGCCGGCCGAACACCCGCACCGGCTGTCGGCGCCAGGGCAAACCCCGGAAGAACCAGCGACGGCCGGCCGAGGCGAACACCCCTCCCGAGGTCCCACCAACCAAAACCCCGACCACCCGCCCGCGTGTCAGCGGTACAACACGGGACCATACCTGCGAGGAACACGAGCAAGGACAAGGCCGAAACTACGGCACAGGCACGACACCAAGCCGGCGAGGAAGCAAACCCCGCATATCCTGGGAGGGGCAGTCAAGGGCAGGAAGGCAAATAGCCGGTGGACCAGACACGCACTATCGGCGACAGAGTGCGCAAGGCACGCAAACGACGCGGCTTTACCCAGGACGATCTAGCTCGCGC
>DASPZH010000383.1:0-4129 GCA_035636335.1 Streptosporangiaceae bacterium | reverse complement strand
TCGATCACCAGAACACGGAGCGCGGCGCGAGCGATCGCTACTCACCACCAGCGGCGCGGGCGACTGCGGCGCGTCCAGCCGCGTCCGCCGACACGGCGATGTGAGGTTGGCGCACCATGACGGCCGACCTCCTTCAACGTCGGGGCCCCAGCGACTGACCTGCGGTAACGCCGCGCTGGCCGACGGTATAGGGAGTTTATCGGCGTACGCGCCATGCGTCCTTCTACCGAGCGCGGCGCAGGGTGCGCGGCCGACCTGGCTGGGCGCGACCACGTCCGCGCCTCCGACGGTCACGGGCCGTCTGGCGCCGTACATCCCGACCTCGCCAGCGATGTATTGCGCTCAGACTCGCCCGGCCGCCGGGGCTGTCGCTCGGCTACCGGGCACCCGAACGCCTGTGGCTCGGCTACCTGCGCCCGAAGGACAGGTAAGCCGGGCGGAGCAGGTCCGTCAGCGGTCGTGCGCGCACGGCGATGCTCACCGGCGGCAACTGGTCAAGCAACGAGTCGCTGGAGGTGACCGGCGGGCCGGCCAGCGGAACGTCTGCCTGGAGTGCGAAGTAGGACCCGAGGCAGGCGGCCAGCGGCGGGCCGGCCCGCTCGGCCTGGTCGGCCGCCACCCGGTCGGCGCCGGCGCAGGCTCGCAGGTTGGCCAGCAGGTCATCCCGCTCCCGCCCGCGCCAGGCCAGGATGGCGAACGGGTCCTGGTCGAAGGCCTCGGCCAGCAGGTAGAACGCTGCCGCGATGTGCTTGCAGGGCACTTCCCGGTCAGGGCACGAGCAGTCCATCGACAACTCACTGGACGTGGCCGGGAACAGCGAAAGCCCAGCGGCAGAGAATACGTTCTCGATGTCCTCGGGCATCTCGCCGGCCAGCAGCATGGCCGTGTACCAGGCGCTCTCGGCGAGCGCGCTTTCCACCTTGGCCCACTCGGACTTGCCGTACGCCGTCATGCCGATCCGCACCCGGTAAGGCCGGCTCCTGCTGCCCTGGACCCGAGCGCTGACCAGTCCGGCGTCCACGTCGAGCGAGATCACCTGCCCCCTCCGGGCATAACTACGGCCCCGCTGCAGCCGATTGCCAAGGCCGATGTGCTCCAGCACCTCGACGAAACGCTCTGACCACCAGGTCTGGCCGATCACGCCGCGCGTGCTGCGGGCCCGCAGCCCGCCCTCGACCGGCCGCGGGCGGGCCGGCGGCGGATACCAGTTACTCACCGACCTCACCGACCTCACCGACCGCGTCCTGTGACAACTCGAAGACCTCGCGCAGATCCTGGCTTGACAGCTCGGTAAGCCAGCCTTCCCCGTCGCTGATGACCAGATCCGCCAGCGCCTTCTTTTCCTCGATCATCTCGTCGATCCGCTCTTCCAGCGTCCCGGTGCAGACGAACTTGCGCACCTGGACGTTGCGCTTCTGGCCGATGCGGAACGCGCGGTCGGTGGCCTGGTTCTCCACCGCCGGGTTCCACCACCGGTCGAGGTGGATGACGTGGTTCGCCGCCGTGAGGTTCAGCCCGGTGCCGCCGGCCTTGAGTGACAACAGGAAGATGGGCGGCCCGTTATCGGACTGGAAGCGAGTCACCAGTTCGTCACGCCGCGCCTTCGGCGTGCCGCCGTGCAGGTAGCCGACGTCGGTGCCGAAACGCGCCGACAGATGGGGCAGCAGCATCTCGGCGAACTCGGTGAACTGGGTGAAGCACAGGACCTTGTCGCCCTCGGCGAGTATCTCCTCGAGGATCTCCTCCAGCCGGGTCACCTTTCCCGAGCGGGCTCCGATCGCGGACCGGTCGTGCAGCAGCAGGGCCGGGTGGTTGCACACCTGCTTGAGCTTGGCCATCGCGGCGAGAACGTTGCCCCGGCGCTCGATGCCCTCGGTGCTCTCGATCCGCTCCATCATGTCGTCGACCACGGCCTGGTACAGCGACGCCTGCTCGGTGGTGAGCTGGCAGTACTGCTTGATCTCGATCTTGTCCGGCAGGTCGTCGATGACCGCCGGGTCCGTCTTGAGCCGCCGCAGCACGTAAGGCCTGGTGACGGCGCGCAGCCGCTGGGCAGGTTCGGTGAGCCCGTGGCGCTCCACCGGGATCGCGTACCGGGCGCGGAACTGCTCAGGTGACCCGAGCATGCCCGGGTTGAGGAAGTCCATGATCGACCACAACTCGGCCAGGCGGTTCTCCACCGGAGTCCCGGTCAGGGCGACCCGGTGGCCGGCGCCGATGCGCTTGGCCGCCTTGGCGGCCTGGGACAGGCTGTTCTTGATCGCCTGCGCCTCGTCGAGCGCCACCCGGTGCCACCCGAACCCGGCGAGCTCGTCGGCGTCGCGGGTCGCGGTGGCGTAGGTCGTCACGACCAGGTCCGCCTCGGTCAGGTGGTCGGCCAGGTCGCCTCCGCGCCGCCGCTGGGGTCCGTGATGGGCGTAGACCCGCAGGCCGGGCGCGAATTTCGCGGCTTCGCGCTGCCAGTTGCCGACCAGTGACATCGGGCACAACAGCAGCGTCGGGCCGGTGCCCGGGTGCCCGGCACGATCCGCGGTCTCCAGGGCAAGCAACTGGACGGTCTTGCCCAGCCCCATGTCGTCGGCGAGGCACGCCCCGAGCCCGAGCGACGCGAGGAAGGCAAGCCAGGAAAGGCCGCGCTGCTGGTAGGGCCGCAGGCTGGCCTGGAAATGCTCAGGTACCGGCACGGACTGCAGAAGTTGCGGAACGCAACCGCTCAGCAACTCGCCAAGCCAGCCGTCCGCCGTCACCTGGGCAACAGGCAGCGGGGTGTCGATGTCGTCGGGATGCGCCGCCGCCAGCCGGAGGATCTCGGCGGCCGACCTTTGCGCCGGCTGCTTGCGCGTCAGGAACTCCAGCCCCCGCCTGAGCTGCTCGGGGTCGACGGCCACCCACTGCCCGCGGAGCCGGATGAATGGAGCCTTGGTCTCCGCGAGCGCGGCGATCTCGTCATCGGTCAGGGTCTCGTCGCCGACCGCGAGCCGCCAGCGGAAGTCCAAAAGCTGGTCCGTGCCGAACTTGCTTTCCTTCTCCACCACGCCGTCAACGGGCGTGTAAGCGGACGCGGTGAGCCCGAGCCGCCGGCGCCGGTCCCACCAGGAGGGGAGCAGAACCCCGAAGCCCGCCTCGTCCAGCGCCGGAGCCACCGCCGACAGGAAGCGGTACGCGCCATCGGCGTCCAGGTCGATACCGCAGGGGCGGGGCCGGCGCAGCCCCTCGGCGAGCTCGGGGTAGATACGGCTGGCCCGGCCCAGTTCGGCGAGCAGCAGTTCCCGAGGACGGGCCAGCCACCGGGCTAGGCTGCCGTCGTCCGCCCACGCCTGCGCCGCCGGCACGAGCAGGCTCGGGTCGGCGGCGGACTGCAAGAGAAACTCCAGCAGCCATCGGCTCTCCGAGGCGGCGGCCGGCTCGGTGTCAGCCGGCTCGGCGTCGGCGGCCTCGGTGCCGGCGGCCTCGGTGCCGGCGGGCTCGGTGTCTGCCGGCTCGGCGGCGTCAGGCGCAGTGCCGGGCACCTCGGTCAGCCGGAAGGTCGCTCTGGCCGGACCGGTCTGACCGCTGCCCACCGCGTCCCAGGGGCCGAGCGCCTCGGCGAGCGCGTCAACCTCGGCCGGGTCAGCGTCAAGCCTGCCACCGGGTGCCGACAGCGCCTCAAGCCATGCCTCGGCCGCGGTTAGCCTGGCCGGCCGGCGGCCACGCCGTGGCGGCGCGAGCGCAGGCCCGGCCGACAGGGTCTCGCGCGCGATCGCGTCCACCATGGCGCCCAGCGCCGCGGTGACCACGTCGTGCGGGTCGTCATGGTCAGGAACGGCCCGGCAGACCGGTGGCATCGCCCTGACCAGCGAGTGCACCATCACGACATCGGGTCCTCGCAAGACCGGCCGCCATCTCGCGACCGCTCCGTCGCCGTCGCGACCTACCGTGGGCAGCACCCGCCCGCGCGACACCAGTTCGCCGGCGAAGGCGACGAGGTCAGCCAGGTGGCCGATGGACTGGCCGTAACGGATGCCTGCCACCGGCTCCGACAAGGCGGTCAGCGCGGCGGCCGCGTCCAGGCTGACGATGGGAACAGTCCACGGCAGCAACGCCGGCGCCGACTTGGCCGCCGGCCGCGGGGTGTTCCTGATCAGCTCGG
>DASPZH010000382.1:0-4852 GCA_035636335.1 Streptosporangiaceae bacterium | reverse complement strand
CCGGCCGAGCGCCGACCTGCCCGACGTTCCGGCGAAGACGACGTCTTCCATCTTGCCGCCGCGCAGCGACTTGACGCCCTGCTGGCCCATCACCCAGGAGAAGGCGTCGACCACGTTGGACTTGCCCGACCCGTTCGGGCCGACCACGCAGGTGATGCCGGGCTCGAACCGCAGCGTGGTCGCGGAGGCAAAGGACTTGAAACCCCGCAGCGTGAGGGTCTTCAGGTACACCGCCTGTTCTCCTCATCAGCGTGTCATCAGCCTGTGCTTGCCGTCAGTCTCCGCCGGGTTCCTCCGAACCCTACCGTGCGACACGCAGGGGACTTGCGGTTCGGCCGCTCGGCGGCGGCGATCTCGGCGATCTGGACCAGTCTGTCCGCCCGGCTCGGTGCGCCTGTCAGTTCAGCGCGGGCCATTCCGAATCGCCCGCGGGCGTGCGACCGCCCAACCACGGGCGGCGTCGCAGATGTCGATGCGGGCCGCGAGGGGATTGCTCAGGCGCGAGCAGCGTACTCAGGTCAGTGCGGGTTCGCGCTCGTCGAGCAGCATCTCGTGACCGACTCCAGCCGAGAGCACGTCGTTGACCTCCTGGAGCCGGACTAGCTCGGCTTCAAGGTCACGTACTCGTCGCTGCAGTCGGCGCATCTCGGAAACCATGCGGGGATCTGGCCCGCCAACATAGCCAAGCAGAGCCTTCGCCATTGCTTGAGGTCCTCCACACTGAGTGACCAGAGTGGTCGCGCACGCAGAAGCGCAACGAAACGCGCGCCGGTTGCGCGCAGGTAACCCGTCCATGGTCCCACCACAACACCATCCGGTCAAGTTAGCGTCTGTCCAGGTCACGAACGTAGTCCGAAGCAGCGGACGGGTCGGGTGGCTACCGCTCGGCAAAACCGGCGAGCCCTCCCCTGGCTTCATCCCAGCGGTGCGTCACCTGAACGACATGCCCGGGCGCGCCGGGCGCCTCGAGCCTGGCCAGCAGGGCCGTGCAGCCGTCCCTGTCGCCCTCGGCGATGATCTTCACCCGGCCGTCGACCAGGTTCTCGGCCACGCCGAGCAGCCCGAGTTCGAGCGCGATGCTGCGGACCCACCAGCGGAAACCGACTCCCTGGACGCGTCCCCTGACCCAGACGGTGAGCCTGGCCTGCCGGCTCAGCGAGTCGGCCGACCGGCCAGGAAGGTCCGGGCCGGCTCTCGGGTCCCAGTCGCCGAATCCGGTCACCAGCGACCGTGCCGTGGCCTGGGCTGGCACCTCGGGCAACTGAACGAGGACCGGCTCATGAACTTCTCCCGCCGCACGGCGGTGCCGCAGCGGGGACAGGGCAGCCCGGCCCTGCCGTAGACCGCCAGTTCCCGGTCGAAGTATCCGCTCTGGCCGTTGACGTGCACGTAGAGGCGGTCGAAGGACGTGCCGCCCGCGCCGATCGCCTCCGCGAAGACCCCCCGGATCGCGGCGAGGAGGCGGGCCATGTCGGCACGGCGGAGCGCGTCCGTGCCCCTGGCCCAGTGCAGCCGGGCCCGCCACAGCGACTCGTCGGCGTAGATATTGCCGACTCCGCTGATCAGCGACTGGTCAAGCAGCGCTCGCTTAATGCCGGTCCGTCGTATCCTGAGCCGTTTCGCGAACAACTCGTCGTCGAAGGCCGGCTCGAGCGGATCGGGCGCGATATGCGCGATAGCGGGCGGCAGCTCCGCCCCGCCGGGCGAGAACGACAGGTGCCCGAACGTGCGCTGGTCAACGAAACGCAGGTCGGGCCCGCCGTCGGTGAACATGAACCTGGCCCGCACGTGCGGCGTGAGCGGCCGGCCGGGCTCGCCGACCACGAGCTGGCCGCTCATGCCGAGGTGGGCGATCAGGGCGTCGGCATCGACCGGCAGCCACAGGTACTTGCCGCGACGGCGAACATCGCCGACCGTGCCGCCGCGCAGCGCCGCGGCGAGGTCCTCGGGGCCTGCCAGGTGCCGCCGCGCCGCGCGCGGGTGCAGCACCTGCACCGTCGCGAAGGTGCGGCCGCTGATATGACGCTGCAGCCCCTCCCTGACGGTCTCCACCTCTGGCAGCTCGGGCACCGTGACCGTCCGGCCTACCGCTAGGCTTGGCGCTGGTCGCCGGCCGACGCCCGGTGCGCCTGCACCGGGTTCACCGCAACGCCGTTCGAGTGCTCCGGCTCGCCGGCGTCGTGGCTCTCGACCGCCGAGCCGCCCCGGGCACTGATGGCCGTCCAGGCCGCCTCGGCGGCCTGCTGCTCGGCTTCCTTCTTGGTCCGCCCTTCCCCCTCGCCCCAGACCTCGCCGCCGACCTTGGCCACGGCGCGGAACGCCTTCTGGTGGTCGGGCCCGCTCTCGTCGACCAGGTACTCGGGACTGCCGAGATCCTCGGCCGCGGTGAGCTCCTGCAACGAGGTCTTCCAGTCCAGCCCGGCTCCGAGCCGGGCTGACCTGGCGATCACCGGGTCGAACAGCCGGTGCACGAGCGGGCCGGCGGCCTCCATGCCGCCCTCGAGGTAGACCGCGCCGATCACGGCCTCGAGCGTGTCGCCCAGGATCGACGACTTGTCCCGCCCGCCCGTGCTCTCCTCGCCCTTGCCGAGCCTGACGTAGCAGCCCAGCCGCAGGCCGCGGGCGACTCCCGCCAGCGCGCGGCTGTTGACCACCGCGGCGCGCAGCTTCGCGAGGTTGCCCTCGGGCAGGTCGGGATGCTGGCGGAACAGCGTGTCGGTGACGATCAGGCCGAGCACCGAGTCGCCGAGGAACTCCAGCCGCTCGTTGGTCGGCAGGCCGCCGTTCTCGTAGGCGAAGGACCTGTGCATCAGGGCTCGGTCCAGGAGATCCTCGCCCACCCGGACCTCCAGCTTGTCGAGGAGGACGGCGATGTCAGCATCAGCCGCCCGCCCGTCTGCCGACGCCACGCTCACCGTGTCCCCTCCCTCCCGCGATCACAGCTCAGTGCACCCGCGCTGGCTCAGGAGGAGGGGGTGGTGACCTGACGCCGGTTGTAGGTCCCGCAGGTCGGGCACGCCCTGTGCGGCAGCTTCGGGTCGTGGCACTGCGGACACGTCACGAGCCCGGGTATCGCGGCCTTCCACTGAGAGCGGCGTGACCTGGTATTGCTGCGCGACATTCTTCGCTTGGGTACTGCCACCTCAGCGCTCCTTCGAACCGGCGGGACCTGACGTCCCAGTCGACGATGTGGTTTCCGGCCGGCCGTCGCCGGCCGGTTCTTCCTCGGCGGCCCGCGGCTGCGGGCCGGCTGCCCCCGCTCCGGCCTCGTCGGCCGGGAACAGGTCCTTCAGCACCGCCCAGACGCCGCCGTCGTCGGGATGACCGTGCTCAGGCCCGGCGTCGGCCAGCCTGACGCCGCACGTGCCGCACAGGCCAAGACAGTCCGGGCGGCACAACGGGGACAGCGGCAGGTCAAGCACCAGCGCGTCCCGCAGCGCGGGCTCCAGGTCAAGCAGGTCCCCGTCGAGAAGATACCCGTCGTCGCCCGAGCCGCCCGACTCGACGGCGAACAACTCCTGCAACGTGACCTGCGCGGCGGACCTGAACTCGTCCAGGCACCGTGCGCACTCGCCGGCCAGCGGAGCCGTCACGCTCGCGGTGACGAGCACTCCGTCGGTGACGTTCTCGAGCCGGACCTCGAGGTCGAGGTCTCCGCCCTCCCGCACGCGCACCATCCCGGCGCCGAGTTCCGGTGGCGCGGGCACGGTGCGGGATTCCGAGCGTGCTGACGCTGGCCCGAGCGTCCGGATGTCGAAGACAAGCGGCCCGCGCGGATCCAGTCGCTGGGTTCTCTGAGTTTTTGCGTGTGACATGGCTAGCGCTGCTGGTGAGTTGGTGCCGGGCGGTCAGCTTACCTGTCGGCCTGCAAATTCCCCAAGTCGGCCGGCCAGCCCGCGAACCGCGCGCTCAGTAGCTGGTCAGTCGCTTGGTCAGGTGCTGGTCAGTCGCTCGGTCAGGTGGCGCAGCACCGGCTCGGGCACCAGGCTGGCCACGTCCCCGCCGTAGGCGGCGAACTCCTTGACGAGGCTGGACGACAAGAACGCGTAGAGCGGGTTCGTGGTCATGAACAGCGTCTCGACGCCGGCCTGGTTGTAGTTCATCTGAGCCATCTGCATCTCGTAGTCGAAGTCGGTGACCGCCCGCAGGCCCTTGACGATCGCGGACACCTGGTTGGCCCGGCAGAAGTCCACGATCAGGCCGTTGAACTTGGCGACGGTGACGTTCGCGAGCTCCTTGGTCACCTCGCGCAGCAACTCGACCCGCTCGTCGGCGGTGAAGAGCGACGACTTCGCCGGGTTGCGCAACACGGCGACGATCACCTCGTCGTGGAGTCTGGCCGAGCGGCTGATGATGTCCAGATGGCCGTTGGTGACCGGGTCGAACGACCCAGGGCAGACCACGCGAATCACGCAGACTCACGCTCCCGTCGGTGCCGCTTCTTCGGAACATGCTGGTGAAGGCCCTGTCGCGCGACCGTACCAGAGCACCGTGTCGCCATAGCGGCGGGACCGGTCCTGGGAGTAGCCCGCTGGCCAGGGCGGCGGCCCCGACCTGGCGTCCCGCTCCAGAACGACCAGCGCGCCAGGCGCCAGCCAGCCATGACCGGCAAGCTCAACGAGCGCCTCGCGGAACTCCTCGTCGCGGGCCGAGTAGGGCGGGTCGGCGAACACCAGATCGCGCGGCCGGCCTGGCCCGGGCCCGCGCCGCAGGGCGCGGGCCACCCGGTCCTGGAGCAGCCGGGCGCCCGGCAGCCCCACGGCCTCGATGTTCCGCCTGATGACGTGCGCGGCCGCGGGATCGGACTCGACCAGCGTCACGTCGGCCGCGCCGCGGGACAGCGCCTCGAGCC
>DASPZH010000381.1:0-10503 GCA_035636335.1 Streptosporangiaceae bacterium | reverse complement strand
GGCGTGGGCGAGGTCGCGGTCGTCGGAGTGCCCGACTCGATGATGGGCGAGAAGGTCGGCGCCGTGATCGTCCCGCTGCCAGGCGCCTCCGTCGACCCGCGCGCCGTGCTCGGCTACGCCCGCGAGCACCTCGCCGACTTCAAGGTCCCGCAGTTCATCGCGGTCAGGACGGACCCGCTGCCGCGCAACCCGAACGGCAAGGTGCTCAAGGCCCCGCTCCGCAAGACCGACTTCGGCGCTCCGGCGGCGGGCTGAGCGCTCGCTGGCTGCGCTCCGCCGGCACGCTCCGCCAGCACGCTCCGCCGGCACGCTCCGCCGGCACGCTCCGCCCGGTACGAAAGACGTGCCCTGCAGGGCACGGCCCTGCGGGGTCACGATTTCGAGGATGCTCCCTTTCGCCGGGTCCGGGCGATCGCGCCGATCGCCGGCGCCAGCGTCAGCCACAGGGCGATCGTCACGATCATGGACGTGAGGTATCCGAACGGCCGGATCCCGACGTCGCCGGCGAAGCCGCCGGCGAACAGCATCAGGACCCAGGAGCTGAGGAAGAAGGTCGGTCCGGCCGCTAGCACGCCGAAGAAGTCACTCATGACGGTCGCCTTTCTCGGTGTCTGCTCGCCGCACGCCCGTTGGCCGGGCTCCTGCTGCCAGCATCGCACCCGCGGCCCACGGCAGCATCGGCGCGGTAGCGCCGATGTCCGCGCGCACGGCCAGCCCCGGCCGCATGCGGCACGGACGCCCGGCCGGCCAGACGAGCCGGGAGAACCGGTCGCCGGGGACTTATGGCCCTGTCAGCGCGCCCTTTGTCCCGGCCACACTGTGTGTTGCCCGACGACGATCAGAGGGAGGTGAGCGCGTGAAGGTCATCCGCGCACTCCTGACCTGCGCGGCACTGGTGATCGCGGCGCTGGCCGCCGCGATCCCGGCCGCCGCGATCCCGGCCGCGGCGGCTTCGGCCGGTTCCGCCGACGTCGCCCCGGTCACCGTCGTGCCGTCGGCCGGCCTGGCCGGAGGCGACATCGTCCACGTGACCGCCGGCGGCATCACCCCGGCCGCGGCGGTCCAGGTGATCCAGTGCGACATCTACGCCGGCGACCCCGAGCAGGACTGCTTCCCGAGGACCACGACCACCGCCGGCCAGGGCGGCAGCGTATCCGTCGACGTCACCCTGGTCGACCCCGCCTACCGGGCCCAGCCGTTCGGCGATCCCACGCCCGTCTACTGCCGCGCCGACATCTGCCGCGTCTTCCTCGCCTGGCTAGACCAGGACGGCAACCAGCAGGTGCTCGCCTCCGGCCCGCTCGAGTTCTCCGGCTCGCCCGCGACGATCACCGCCAACCGGAGCGCCAACCTGCGCAGGCAACAGCTCCTGCACGTCTCGGGCACCGCCTACGGTGCCGAGGGGCACCGGGTGCGGGTCCTTGAGGAGGCGTGCTTCTCGATCATCCAGGGCAGCGGCTGCTACGGTCAGAACCCCGCGGTCTCGACCACCGTCCGCACGGACGGCACGTACGCCGTGCGCTACCGGGTGCGGCGCTTCCTGTCCGACGGGACCGACTGCGCCGACACCGCCAACATCCTGGGATTCTGCGAGCTGAGCGTGATCGTTTACGACCGCAACGGGGTTCCGGACGACAGCTTCGGCGTCTCCGTCCGGGGCCAGCCCGCCCTGGCCCTGTACTTCCGCACCGGTAAGTGACGGCCGGACCGGAACCACGATCAGCAGCACACCGCCGACCAGCGTCAGCGCGCCGCCAGGTTCCGCGGTGCCTGCTGCCCCGGGGAGCATGGCGAGGACCTCGGTGGACCTGGCCGAGCCGATGTCACGAACCCTCGTGTAGCTGACGCCGGACAGGTATCCGGCCACGGTACGAGCGGGCGCGATGCCGACGAACACCGGCCTCGACGGCTTGGACGCGGTCACCCGGATCCGTACCTTGCCGACGAACTGCCTGCCGAGCCGGTCCAGGCCGGTGGCGGGAACGCGGAATCGAGTCGGGTAGCGCCCGGTGACCGCCAGGATGACCGCTGCGAATAGGACCAGGAGCCCGATCAGGCCGCCGCCGGGCCAGTTGATGCTGTGGTCTCGCAGGTTCGCCACGGCGAAGTGCCGCCCCCTGCGAAGAGCCCGACGATGATGTAGTGCGGAATGGCGAGCACCCATTTCACGAGCCACAGCCAGCGCGACAGCGGGCTGTCCAGACGGGCGTCGACGCGGACCGGATACGTGGTCGCAGACATCGTCACCACCTCCTGACACCGACGCTACGAGGCGGCGGCGGCGCAAGGCAGGGCTCCAGGTCACCATTGCTTGGGTTCTTGGCCACATGCTCTGGCACCCGCGGGTCGCTGCCCGCGGGTGCCAGAGCACCCGCTACTCGACCAGGTCGTCGACGGGCTTGACCCCGGCAGTTCCCCGGCGCAGCCGCCAGAGCAGGGCACCGAAGTACCACAGCACGGCCAGGACGGCGCCGTAGCCGAGCACCTTGTCGGAGCTGTGGAACGACGCGGGCAGGGACAGCGCCAGCATGATGACCACGGTGTAGACGAGCACGAAACCGATGACCGGCCAGGCCCACCGGCCCAGCGTGAACGCCCCGGGGATGCTGTCCGTGGTGCGCCGCTTGACCGCGTAGGCGACCGTGATCAGGAAGTAGATGATGTACGGGATGATCGCGGTCGCCCCGACCAGCGTGAGGAACGCGCTGGCCTGCAGGTAGCCGTACCACATCACGCCGAGGTCGATCGCGCCGAAGACGAGCAGCGCGATGATCGGGGTCTGGCTGCGCAGGTTCACCTTCCGAAGCTGACCGGAGAACGGCAGCATGTTGTCGCGGGCCAGGGAGTAGGCCAGCCGTGCCTGCGCGCCCGCGCCGACCACGAGGATCGCGAACATCGAGAAGATCACGAACGCGATGAACACCTTCACCAGCCAGGACGGCAGCCAGTAGCCGGCGATGAGGACCAGCGGCGGCGGCGACCCGGTCGCCGCCGCCGTCTCGACGGCCTTCAGGTCGGGGATCGCCACCGTGAAGCCGACCAGCGCGACCATGCCGAGGACGGCCGAGCCGACGACGGCCCAGATCACCCCGCGCGGCACGCTGCGCACCGGGTTGACCGCGTCCTCCGACATGTCCGCGGCCAGCTCGAAGCCCACCAGCGTGAACGCGCCAAGCAGGCCCGCGAGCGCGAAGGCGTACCAGGTGGGATTGTGCAGGACCGATGTGGTGTTGGTCAGGATGCTCGCGCCGTAGGGCGATGGCTTGGTCTTGAGGCCCCACAGCACGAACAGCAGCACGCCGAACACGACCGTGCCGATGATCTCGGTGAACACCGCGACGTTGTTGACCCGCGCCGCCACCTGCATGCTGATGATGTTGATCACCACGGGAAGCAGCATCAGGATGATCGCCACCGACAGCACGAGCCTGGGGTTCGGGTTGTTGACGTTGAACTCGCTGAGCAGCAGCGGGGACGCGACGCCGAGCATGATCGCGCCGCCGCCGACGGACATGTAGAGCAGCCCGGCGAAGCCCACGAACCAGCCGTAGGTGGGGTTGACCAGTCTGGCGCTCCACTGGTACGCGTAGCCGGCCAGCGGTATCCGGGTGCCGAGCTCGGCCACCACGAACGCGATCATCAGGTTGCCCACGCCGACGATGGGCCACGTCCAGATCGACGCCGGCCCCCAGTACAGCAGCCCGAAACCGTAGTTCAGGAAGATGCCGGTCGTGATCGAGATGATCGAGAACGCGATCGCGAACATCGAGAAGAACTTCAGCGACCGCCGCAGTTCTGGCTTGTAGCCGGCCCGCTCGACGATCGCCTCGGCCTCGGCAACGTCGCTCACTCCGCCGACGGTGGCCGTGCCAGCAGCCGATCCGACCGGGTCACCCGTTGTACTTGACATTCGTTCCCTCCTTTAGTGATGGTGCCGTGCTTTCACTTCAGGACGTTGACTGGCGGAGCCGCTCGCGGACGGCGGCGAACGCCTGGTCGGTCGCGGACAGCACGAGCTCGACGTCCTCGCCGGTCATGGCCGCGGAGACGAACCAGTTGTGCCGCGGATGGATATACGCGCCCCGGCGGACCGCCTCGGCGGCGAAGACGCTGGCCAGCGCGTGGCCCTTGTCGCCGGCGAACGTCAGGTAGGGCATCTGCACCGGGCCGGTGTAGTTCACCTCGAGGTCCCAGGCCGCCGCCTGGGCGGTGATCCCGTCCCGCAACGCCGTCCCGGCCCGCTCCATGGCCTCGATCGCGTTCTCTTCGCGCAGCGCGGTAATCGTCGCCACCGCCGCCGCCATCGGCACGGCCGAGAACCAGAACGACCCGGTCACGAACACGCGGCTCGCGCCGTCGCGGAACCGGTCGCTGCCGAGCACGGCCGCGAGCGGATGACCGTTCGCGATCGCCTTGCTCCACGCCGACAGGTCGGGGTCCACGCCGACCGGCTCCCAGCTCGAGCCGAGGTGCAGCCGGAACCCGCAGCGCACGTCGTCCAGGATCAGCGCCGCGCCGGTCGCGTCGCACAGCTCGCGCAGCCCGCGCGCGAACGCGGGGTCGACCAGCTCCTGGTCATACCCGGCGTCGTGCTTGAACGGGCTCACCACGACCGCCGCCAGGTCATCGCCGGCCTCGGCCGCGGCCTGCCGGGCGCTGCCGGTGTCGTTGAAGGTGTAGTAGCCGAGGTTGGCCCGGTCCTGCGCGGTGACCCCGGCCAGCCTTGGCGTGCACCAGGGCGCGGCCCCGTGGTAGGCGCCGCGGGCGACGAGTATGCGCCCGCGCCCGGTCTGCGCCCGCGCGATCGTGCAGCACATGGTCGTCGCGTCGGTGCCGTTCTTGGCCAGCACCGCCCAGTCCGCGTGCCTGACGGTCGCCACCAGCAGCTCGGCGAGTTCCACCATCACCGGGGCCGGGCCGTTCTGGCAGTCAGCCAGCGCCGCCTGGGCCCTGGCGGCCTGCTCGACCTTCGGATGCTGGTGCCCGAGCACCACGGGCCCGTAGCTGCACATCAGGTCGACGTAGCGGTTACCGTCGGCGTCCCAGACGCGCGCGCCGCGGCCGTCGCGCATGAACTGCGGGTACTCCGGCGGCAGCAGCGCGGCCGACTGGTGGCCGTACATTCCGCCGGGGATGACCGCCGCCGCCCGCCGCCGCAGCTCGCGGTCGGCCGTGCGGTTCGCCTCGTCCGCATCGGCCCTGGTGGGCACCTGATGAGCCATGACGTCTCCGTTTCGCCTAAACGCTCTTCCCGGCGGGTACAGTCGGCCACGCCAGCGCCCGCAGCCGCGCGGCCGGGCCGGGCGACGCGGCGGCGAGGAAGCCGAGCACCTGCTCCAGGCCCGCGATCCCGGCGTCCGATCCCAGGCCGGTGGCGACCAGCGCGCCGCAGGCGACGCCGAGCCCGGCCGCGTCGGCCGGGGCCGCGCCGAGCAGCAGCCCGGCGATCAGGCCCGCGTTGAAGCCGTCGCCGCACCCGGTGGTGTCGACGACGTCGACCGCGATCGCGGGTACGTGCACCGGGTCGCCGCCGCGGCGGCGGGCCACCAGGGCGCCGTCCGCGCCGAGCGTGACCGCCACGCCGCCCGTGCCCAGCGACAGCACTCGATCGATGGCCGCAACGAGCTCGTTTTCGCCGGTCAGCGCGGCAAGCTGATCGGCGTTCGGCGCGAACCAGTCCGCCCGCGCCAGCAGCCCCGCGAGCCGCTCGAAGTCACGCGGACTGCCCGGGCGCAGCACGTCGACCACGATCAGCGCGCCGCCCGCCCTGGCCGCCTCGACTGCCTCCGCGAGCCCGTCGCCGACCAGCCCGCCGAGTGCGTCAGGCGCCCCGACCAGCAGCGCGCTGACCTCGCCGAGCGCGGCCAGGTCGAGGTCGGCGCGGTCGAGCAGGGCGGTCGCGCCCGGCACGTGCAGCGCGGGGCGCTCCCCGTTCGGCCTGATCGGCAGGATCGTCGCCGAGGTCTGCACGCCCCGCTTGCGCACCAGGCCGCCGGTGTCGATGCCGTGCCGCCGCAGCTGCCCGGTCAGCAGGTCGGCGAGCAGGTCGTCGCCGACCGCGCCGATCGCGAGCACGTCGGCGCCGAGCTTGGCCAGGTCCACCCCGGTGCCCGCGGCCGTGCCGGCCACGGTGGCCCTGATCTCGGCCAGCCGGGCGCTGCCCTGCCCGGGCGGGATGTCCGAGACCGGCCGGCCGAGCACGTCGATGATGTGCGCGCCGAGCACGGCGACCCGGCCGAGCGGCCTGCTCGGGCTCGTCGACGCGGCCGGGCTCGCCGGCGCGGCCGGGCTCATCGGCGCGGGCCGGTCTGGGCGGCGCGCCTGGTGCCGTAGCCGCGCCGCCTTGCCTCGGCGGACACCTCGGCGAGCTCGGCCTCGGACAGCGTCTTCGGCTCGCCGTAGGCCTGGGCCAGCCGGTAGACCCGGGCGAGCCACTCGAGCAGCACGGCGTGACCGTACGCGGCGTCGAGGTTGCGGCCGTAGCACACGGCGCCGTGGTTGCGCAGGATCGCCGCGCGGCGCCCGGCGAGCGCCTCGGTGGCGGCGGCGGCGAGCCCGGCTGAGCCGAACCTGACGTACGGCGCGACCCGGACCGGGCCGCCCAGGCTGGTGATCGCGTAGTGGATGGCGGGCAGCTCGTCGCGGGCCGCGGAAAGCGCGATCACCTCGGCCGAGTGCGTGTGCACCACCGCGGCGGCATCGGTCGCGGCGTAGATCGCCAGGTGCATCGGCGTCTCGCTGGACGGCACCTCCGGCGCGTCGACCTCGGTTCCGTCCAGTGCGACCACGGCGACGTCGGCCGGGCGCAGCTCGCCGTAGCCGATCCCGGACGGGGTGATCGCGACCAGGTCGCCGCACCGCACGCTGAGGTTGCCCGCGCTGCCGACGGCCAGCCCGTCGGCAAGCAGGCGTGCGCTGTAGGTGCCGAGCTGCTCGCGGGCTGCGTGGAACTCGGCAGCGTCCGGGCTATACACTAACTGGGATGTTAGACGGACGTCCGATTAAAAAACAGTCTCCGCCGCACGTTGCTCTGCCTTGACGCTCTGCCTTGACCTTCAGTCACAAGCTGCCTCCGTTCCCTCAGATACCAGCAGACATGCCGAAGATCGTGGACTGGGACGCCAGACGGGACGAGATCTTGTCGGCGACCTGGCGGGTTATCGCGCGCGATGGCATCGCGAAGGCCACCATCGGGGCCATCGCCCGCGAGGCCGACTGCTCGCGCGGCATCCTCGCGCACTACTTCGACGACAAGGCGGACATACTCGGCTCGGCGCTGGTGATGTCGCACCGCCGGGTTGGAGCCCGGATGGACGCCAGCGCGGCCGGGCACACCGGGCTCGACGCGCTGCGGATCGTCATGCTCGAGGCGCTGCCGCTGGACGAGCGGCGGGACCTCGAGGCCCAGATCGAGATTAGCTTCTGGGGCCGGGCGCTCGGCAACCCGGCGCTGCGCGAACTGCAGCACTCCGAGTTCGACCGGCTCAGGAAGCGGCTGCGCGCGCACCTGGCCGAGGCCCAGGCGTTCGGCCGGCTCGGCGGTCACGTCGACCTGGACCTGGCCACCCATCAGCTCCTCGTGCTGATCGACGGGGTGAGCGCCGAGCGGGTGCTCTACCCGGGGCGGGTTCCGCCCGGCCGCCAGGTCGACCTGCTTGACCGGGTGCTCGACGGTCTGCGGCCGCCTGCCGAGCAGCGGGCGTCGGCGCGCGAGGAGGAGTGGGAGGAGCCGAAGGGCCCCGCGGCCGCGGCGCGCAAGCCGATCCCCGACTTCGCCGAGTAGGCCACGACGATGTCGGACACCGGCCCGATCCGGCTGCCGGCCAGGCCTCGACGCTCGTGCCGGCCGTGGTGGCGGGCGTGCTGTCCCGCGCCGCGGTAGGCGCATGGCGGCTCGGCCGGGCCGAACCGGGAGTTCCGGCCAGACTGGTCACTAGGGCCGAACCGTCGCACGAGTTGACGCGCGCCGACTAGAGACTTATCGCTTTCGGTCTGGCATCATGCGGAGGCATGACAATGGGTGGCGCGGCCTTTAAGCCTTCCGGAGTTCGCGTGGCGATCATCGGCCTGGCCGGCGCGATCGTCGCCGTGGTGCTGTACATCGTCGGAAAGGCGCATACGCCCGACTACACGACCGGCCTGTTCGGCCAGAGCGGCCTGAACGCGATCATGCTCAAGTCGGCGCTGGCGACCGCCGCCCTGGGGCTGGCCGTGGTCCAGGTGCTGCTCGCGCTGTGGATCTACCGGAAGCTGCCGCTGGCGGGCCGGGCACCTAAGCCGGTCGGGATGACGCACCGCGTCGTCGGGGCCGTGCTCGTGGCGGTCACGCTGCCCATCGCCATCCACTGCTTCCTCGCCTACGGCGTCGTCCTCACCGACGCGCGGAAGGTGATCCACTCGATCGCCGGCTGCGTCTTCTACGGCGCGGTCGTGTCGAAGGTGCTGCTCGTGCAGAGCAGGAAACTGCCGGGCTGGGCGCTGCCGGTGGCCGGCGGCCTGCTCGCCCTGCTGGTGGCGCTGCTCTGGTACACCTCGGCGCTGTGGTACTACAACGGCTACAGCATTCCGATCTGACCGGCAGGACAGGGCACTCGCCGGCGGAAAGGGCCAACGGCCCTGTCGGCCCTGGTCATCCGGCCGACAACCTGGAGCTATCTCCAGGAAAGGGAAGCCGATGAACACTCGCCCCGCTCTTACCCAGCTCGGCCCGGGCGCCGGGAAGAAGGCCGGGCTGCACCGGATACTTCACCGCAGCGCCCTCGGCAACGGAACCGCGATCTTCCTGCCCTACGAACACGGCCTCGAGCACGGGCCGAGGGACTTCGCCTTACACCCCCCGTCCACGCCTCCTGGCTGAACATGACCGCGCAGTGGTTCGGCCTACCGACCCGCCGACTGCTGCGCTGCGGCGACTTCACCTCCCGCGATGACCTCGAAACCCAGATCACCGCGTTCACCATCCGCCACAACAAGCACGCCCGCCTGTACCAGTGGAGCTACGATGCTGACGCCGACCACGCCCGCTATATCGAACGCCACCCCCCCGGCCCGGCCCTCCCCCGTCCTCCAGCAAGCCGCGTGACCGTAACGATCGGTGATCAAGAACCAGTCAGGGACTTACGGTGTGCTGCGCTAGCTCAGGTCGAACTCTCCAGCCCGGATGCCGGCGGTGAATGCTTCCCATTCTTCGGCGGTGAATACTAGCTTCGGCCCGTCTGGGTCCTTGGAGTGCCGGACGGCGACTGCGGGATTGCCAGTATGGCTCAGGCTGGCGATCGTGGCGATCTCGTCTGCGGCTAGCTTGTCATTGTCGGCGTGGCCGGGCCATGCCGTGCCGACTTCGACGCAGCTTCCGCCGGAACCGTTACTGAAGGTGCTCTTGCGCCACGCGGCACGGGACAGGTCCGATCCGCGCATTCCGCGCCCTCCTTCCTGGTCGCGATCACCCCATGTTCTCGGCCACGGCCCCGATCAGGCCTGCCGAGCGATCCGGCGACAGCGCCATGGCGCGCAGGTGATCGAACACCAGCGTATACCGCTCGACATCAGCCGGTGTCTCCAGATATTGGCTGCTCGTGAGGCTCTCAACGTAGACGATCGATGTGTCTCCGGGCTCGGGGAACTGCAACAGCTCGAACGAGGTGCCCAGGGACGCGTGCGCGCCCGCATCGAACGGCAGCACCTGCAAGGTCACGCTCGGCAGCGCCGCAACGGCGAGAAGACGGCTTAGTTGCGCGCGCATCGTGGCTATCCCGCCGACGTGCCGCAGCAGCACCGCTTCGTCCAGCACGGCCCACACTTGTAGCGGGTCCAGCGTGGTCAGCAGGGCTTGCCGCGTGGTCCTCGCGGCAAGCTGCCGGTCCACTTCGTCCTCACTCGCCGACGGTTGCGCTGCTCGGATGACCGCCGCCGCATATTCCGGTGTCTGCATCAGCCCGTGCACGAGCTGATTCTGGTAGGTCAGCAGTGACCTCGCGCCGTCCTCCAGGCCGACGTAGTCCTCGAACCAGCCCGGAACCGCATCGGCGTAGGAGTGCCACCACCCGCGATGCGCTGCCTGACGGCCCAGCGCCACAAGCGCCGCCCGCATCTCCGCGCTCACCTTGTAGAGGTCGAGCAGCCGTTCCAGGTCTGGTTGCCGCACTCCAACGCGGCCTGTCTCGATCCGGCTGATCTTCGACTCCGACCATCCGACAGCACTGCCGGCGTCGGCGCAGCTCAGACGCCGCGCCTCACGCAACTGCCGCAACGCACCCGCGAGCCGCCGACGCCGGGCAGTCGGGCTTGACCGAGGAGCCAACGCACCCACCTCAATGCATGATGCTTATATATCTGCATGATGCAGAATAGATTGCATGACGAGTACACAAGGATGGCGTATTCCCGCGCGCCAAGCATGCAGATCGCGCGGAAGATCGCGAGGCACCCGTGGCGCACACCGACAGCTACGCCGCCGACGTCCCTGCCCCGCCTGGACCAGATGTACCGAAGCCCAAACGCGCG
>DASPZH010000380.1:0-5767 GCA_035636335.1 Streptosporangiaceae bacterium | reverse complement strand
GGCGGCGATGGTCAGCGCGCACACCGTCTTGCCCGCACCCGGCGTCGCGACCAGCAGGAAGTCGCGGCGCGGCGCGGCGAAGTAAGCCGCGTGCGCCTCCCGCTGCCAGGTCCGCAGGCCGCGCAGCAGCTCGGGCCGCTCCGGCACCGCATAGCCAGACCGCCCAGGCGCCGCATAGCCAGTCCGGTCCCGCACCCCATCGCGGGGCCGCGGTGGCACCCCGACGCCAGGCTGCCCGGGCACCCCATCGCGGGGCCGCGGTGGCACCGCGCGGCCGGCCCGCCCTGGGCCGGCCCGATCTTCGCCGTCCGCGTCACCTCCGTCCGCGCCGGGGACAGCGCCCGGGGGTGTGCCGGCTGGGCTGGTGGTGCTGGAGGTGCTGGAGGTGCGGTCCGGGGCGCGGGTGCTCACGAGGGCAAGAGGCTACCTTCGGCCGCCGACACCCTCCCCGCACCGCCGCGCCCGGTGCAGGCTGACCGCTGTCAGGCGGAGACCCGACCCCCGCCGGGCCGAGCCTTCGCCCGCTTCGGGTTACTTGAGAATGAAAGAAGCGATACTGCCCTGCGCGTTGGTAGGAATCCGATTGGCGCGTTGGCAAGCTGGTAGAGGACCGGCAGTCGTGGCTGCCGTCGCCCTTGCTCGGTCTTGGCGATCATCACCTGACTCACGCCGCAGACCCTCGCCAGATCCTCCTGGGTCAAGGAACGCTCGCGCCGCGTGCGGCGCAGCCGGTCCGCGAGCGCGCTGTCGTCAGCCATTCGAGGAGCTAGCCTCCTGCTCAGCACGGGCTTCGCAGATCCCACACTAGGCGACGAGCGCGCCGACTCGTCTACAACCGTCCGGCCGCCGCTAGTAGCTGCCTGACCTGGTCGGCCGGCAGGCCGCGGGAGTAGTTGCCGTCCCGCCCGGTGACCGTCGGCGCCGCCAGCAGGCTGTTCAGCACCGCCTCCTCGGTCGCCTCGACGACCGCGGCGAAAAACGGGTCAAGCTCGGGGCCGCCGATCGGCTGCCCCTCCGACCCGGCCGCGCCAGGCCCCGCCACGGCGGGCCCCGCCACGGCGGGCCCCGCCGCGTCGCGCGGCGCGCGCAGGCCGGTCGCCAGCGCCAGGAAGATCTCGCCGCTGCCGTGGTGCCCGGTCGAGCCGGTCCTGGCCAGCCCGAGCCCGGCCCGCCTGGCCAACCGGACGCAGCCGGCCGGATCGAGCGGCGCGTCGGTGACCGCGATCACGATGCACGACCCGGCCGGCGGCGGCGGGCCGGCGGGCCCCTCGGCGGCCGGCAGCAGCCTGCCTACCGGTACCCCGTCGATGGTCAGCCGTTCCTGGTCGCCGAAGTTCGACATCACGAGCACGCCGACCACGTGACCGGAGGGAGTCAGCCGCGAGGCGGAGCCGATACCGCCCTTGAAACCCAGGCAGCTCATCCCGGTTCCCGAGCCGACCGCGCCCTCCGCGGGCGCCGGTCCCCCGGCCCCCGCCCTGGCCGCGTCGAGTGCGGACTTCACGTCGGCCGCGTTCACCTGCATCCGGCGGGCGTCGGACAGGAAGCTGTCGTCGCACTCGGCCACCACCGGGATGATCACCTCGTCGGCGCCGATCCCTGGGTCCTCGGCCATCAGCAGCTCGCACGCCGCGTCGTAAACCCGCCCGACCTGCATGGTCGAGGTCAGGAAGATCGGCGTCTCGACCAGCCCCCACTCGGCCGCGGCCAGGAACCCGGTGCACTCGCCGGCCCCGTTCAGCACCGCGCCGCCCGCCGGGACCGGACTGCGGAACATGTTGCCGCCGATATCGATCACGGTGACGCCGGTGCGCGCCACGCCTCGGCCCGCCGGCGGCGGCGGCTCGTCGCGCCAGACGGTCGCGTGTCCGACGCCGACGCCGGGGACGTCCGCTATTGATGCAGTCTGTCCGCTTGGCAGAATACCTATCCTGATGCGGAGATCGGCGGCCCGTGTCATCCGACGATCATCGCCGATCGGGCTCGGTCGGGCCTGGCCGGCCCCGGAACTCCGGCGCGCTCGCAGCGCCCGCGCCGACGCGACCGCGAGGAGAACTGCGCGATGACGAACCCTGGCCCTGCCCACCCCGCCCCCACCGGGCCCACCCCTGCCAGCCCCGCCCCCACCAGGACGGCCCCCACCGATGCCACCCCCGCCACGCCCGCCCTGGCCGGGCTGCCCGTCGTATGGAACGAGGACTGCCTGCGGCATGAGCCGGCCGGCGAGGTGTGGCTCGGCGTCTGGGAGACCGGGACCGAGGTTCCCGAGCGGGCCACCGTGCTGCTCGACGCGCTGACGGCGGCCGGTGCCGCGGTGACCGGCGCCCGGCCGCACGGCAACGACGCGCTGCTCGCCGTGCACGACGCCGACCTGGTCGAGCACCTCGCGACCGTCTGGTCGCAGTGGGAGGCCGGCGGCTACGTCCGCGAGCACGGGCGGACCAGGGTCGTGCCCTACGTCTTCCCCACGCCCGGCCTGCTCGGCGGGCTGCCGATGCGCTCGCCGGCCGCGACGCACGGGCGGGCCGGCCGGTTCTGCTACGACACGATGACGCTCGTCGGCCCGGGAAGCTGGGAGGCGATCAGGGCCGCCGCCGATGCCGCACTGACCGCAGCCGGCCTGGTCGCCGCCGGTACTGCGGCGGCCTACGCGCTGTGCAGGCCGCCCGGTCACCACGCGACCAGGGCTGCCTACGGCGGATCCTGTTACCTGAACAACGCGGCCGTCGCCGCCCAGTCGCTGCGCCGGTCGGGGGCCGAGCGGGTCGCGGTTATCGACATCGACGCGCACCACGGCAACGGCACCCAGGCGATCTTCTACGACCGGCCCGACGTCTACTACGGCAGCCTGCACGTCGATCCGGGGGCAGGCTGGTTCCCGCACTACGCCGGCTACGCGGACGAACGCGGGACCGGCGCAGGAGCGGGCGCCAACCGGAATCTCCCGCTGGCCCCGGGAACCGGCGACGACGGCTGGCTGGCGGCGCTCGGCGTACTCTGCGCCGACGTCAGGCACCGCGGCGCGGACGCCGTCGTCGTCTCGCTCGGGGTTGACGCCGCGGCCGCCGACCCGGAGAGCCCGCTGCAGGTCAGCGCCGACGGCTACGCGAGAGCCGGCGAGCTGATCGGCGCGCTCGGCCCGGTCGTCGCGATCCAGGAGGGCGGCTACGACCTGCCCTCGCTCGGCGGCCTGGTCGTGGCGACACTCGGCGGCCTGCTGGCGGGCCGAACATGAACGCGCTGCTCGCCCTCGGCGGAGTGATCCTGCTCAGCACCTGAACTCGTCGTCGAGCTGCGTGAGGGCTGCAGCAGGGCTGCGGCAGGGCTGCGGCAGCGCTAGAGCCAGTCCTTGGCCTTGAACACGAGGTACAGGGTCACCGAGGCCACCGCCATGAAGATGACCGCGGCGGCTACTCCCCAGGGCTTGCCGAACCCGGCGTAGGGAACGTTCATGCCGTAGAAGCCGGTCACGAACGTCGGGACGGCCACGATCGCCGCCCAGCTCGTCACCTTCTTGGTGATCACGTTCATCCGGTTGGCCTGCACCGTCAGGTTGGTCTCCAGGATCGTGGTAACCAGGTCGCGCAGGCTCTCTGTCCACTCGGTGGCCCGCAGCACGTGGTCGTAGACGTCCTGGTAGTACGGCATCAGCGCGTCGTCGACGAGGCCGAGGTCCCGGCGGAACAGCGTATTGACGACCTCGCGCATGGGCAGCACGACCCGGCGCAGCAGCACCAGGCTCTTGCGCAGCTCGAAGCTGCGCCGCTGGACGACGCCCTGGTCGCGGGGACTGTCCTCGAAGAGCTGGTCCTCCACGCCCTCGATCTGCTCGTCGAGCGCCTGCACCGTGGTGAAGTACCCGTCGACGATGTTGTCGAGCAGGCCGTGCAACAGGTAGCCGACGCCATGCGTCGCCAGGTCCGGGCTGCCGTCCCAGTAGCTGACCACGGCGCCGATGTCGAAGCCGTCGTCCTTGCGGATCGTGATCAGCGCGTGGCTCGTGACGAACGCCGACAGCTCGCTCGTGCCGAGCTGGCCTGTCGCCTCGTCCAGGTGCACCGCGTAGCTGGTGAGGAACAGGTAGCCCTGGTAGCGGTCGAGCTTGGTTCGCTCATGCTCGTGGACGGCGTCCTCGACGGCCACCGGGTGCAGCCCGAATTCTTCGCTCAGAACGGCCAGGTCCTCCCGGTCCGGGTCACGCAGGTCCAGCCAGACGACCGTAGCGGCGTCCTCGGCCAGGTAGTCGCTGATGTCGGCGACCGGAAAGCCCTCGGCGGCCAGCTTGCCGTCCCGGTAGACCCGCGTGCGGGCCTGGCATTTTGTCGGCGTGGACTGACTGACCGTGGCGGCGGCCGCCGCGGCTGGATCGTTGCCGTGGAATGTCACCGGTCCGGCGGCGCTCACGTCATCACCCCCGCTGCCCGATCATGAATGCACTGGTCGGAAGCGTACCGCTAACCTGCAGCTACCGGCTCCTTCGAGGCTCAAACGGAAGGTGCGCCCCCCGGGGCCCGCGCGGCTAAATTCTTGGCCTCATCCGCCAGCCCGCCAGACTGTTGACCCGGCCGCCGCCTAGCGTTACGTTCGCCACAATTGTCGGTTCCAGTGCCCGGCTGAGAGGGATTTGGTAATGGCGGTAATGGTGAGTGCATCGCGCACGTCGAGACGGTTCATCCTGAAGGTGCTTACTGTCCTCGTCGCGGTCGCCGCGGCCTGGGCACTCGCCGGACCCGCGGTGAGCCAGGCGGCGGTGATCGTCCAGCGACTCGGGTACTGCGGCGGTGACGACTGGGAGCCGACGGTGGCCTCGGACAGCACCCACGTCTACATACTGATCACGCACTACACCGGCAACACGGCCTGCGACCCGGCCTCGGGCCAGAACAACTCCCGGATCATGATCCAGGTGTCCAGCGACGGCGGCAAGACGTTCAGCGCCCCGGCCGTGGTGGCGAGCACCCCGGGCGGCATCAGCTATCCCAGCCAGGCCGACCCGTCGATCGCCGTCGACCAGTCCACCGGCGCGGTCTACGTGTCGTTCCTCGCCTACGGCCTGTCCGGCGGTCACAGCGACATCTACGTCGCCAAGTCGACGGACTTCGGCCAGAGTTTCCCCCAGGTAATCCAGGCCAACGCGAAGGGCTGCAAGAACTGCGACCACGAGAAGATCCTGGCCAGCAACAACGTCGTCTACGACGCCTACTCGCAGGCCCAGTACCATTTCGTGGCCGTGTCCACTGACGGCGGCGCGACCTTCACCCAGAGCGTGGCCGACAGCACGTTCGTGGTCGGCTTCGCCGAGGGCGGCGTGCTCGACAGCCACGGGAACGCCTGGTTCGCGTGGGGCGACTGCGAGACGAGCAACTGCACGGGCGCGCCGGCCGCCGACTACCGGGTTTCCGAGACGCTGGCGGCAACCGGCACCACGACGTTCAGCCCGGTGCTCGCCCAGTCGCCGCAGGGCCCCGACTGCCCGTACAGCAGTTGCGGGTTCGCCTACTTCGGCGCGCAGGACGCGATCGCGGTGGACTCGGCGGGCACGATCTACCTGGCCTGGCAGACCGGGCAGGTGCAGACCCAGCGCAAGAGCCCGACGATCATCAACCTGTCGCGCTGCTCGTCGAATTGCCTGACCTCGGGCGGCTGGTCGCTCGTTGGCCGGGTTGACGACAAGACCGCCTCGAACTGCCCGAACGCGGCCTGTTACGCGCTGTTCCCGAACCTGGTCGCGGCCGGGCCTGGCCAGCTCTTCGCGACCTGGATGGAC
>DASPZH010000379.1:0-3309 GCA_035636335.1 Streptosporangiaceae bacterium | reverse complement strand
GGGCGCCGAACGCGCGATGCGTGATCACTTGCAGAGCGTCATCGAGGCACTCCACGAGCTGCGACCGCTGCAGGCGCGGCCGGCCGCGCAGGGACGTCGGGCCCGCCAGGGCTAACCGCGGGTCAGAATCTTAGGTCCTCGAGCGTCGAAGGCGCCGCCGTCGCACCGCTGATCCGGATCGATCCCGGGTTTCATCCAGCCGAGCCGGATCGATCCCCGGATCCATCCGGCGGCCGTGCCCGCCACGCGCGCGAAACAGCCGTGGCGCGCGGCTCGCTCATACCGGCGCGTGTCCGCGGGCCAGGGCCGGGCTGCGCATCCTTCCCCGGCAGCGTGCCGTCCTCCACCGAGCCGGCCCGGTGCACGACTGCCGTCGCGTGGAAACTGATGGTCTCCGGCGGGATCGGCAGCAGCAGCGACATGATCCCGCCCCGGCGCACCGGCACGGTCACCGCGACCCGCCTGGCCGCCGGCCGGGGTCACATAGCTGATGACCGCGAACCCCGCAGACCCCGCAGACCCCCGCAATCACCGCCATTCCCGGCGGGCGTACTGTAAACGGGTGCCTACCCGGCGGAGGGCCAGCATGAAAGCGGTGGTGAGCGCCGACGCGCCTGGCGTGGAGGACACGCGCGTGGTAGACCTGCCCGACCCGGTGGCGGGACCGGGCGAGGTACTGATCGCGGTCCGGGCCTGCGGGGTGAACTACCCGGACGTCCTGCTGCTCCAGGATCGGTACCAGCTTCGCCCGGCGCGGCCGTTCAGCCCGGGCGGCGAGGTCGCCGGCGTGGTGGCCGGCGTGGGCGCCGGGGTGACCGAGTTCGCCGCGGGCGACCGGGTGATGGCGCGGATGGGCTTCGGCGGCATGGCCGAGCGGGTGGCGGTGCCGCAGGCCCGTGTCAGCAAGATCCCCGACGAGATGCCGTTCGACGACGCGGCGGCGCTCCAGACGACCTATCTCACCGCCTACCACGCCCTGGTCCAGCGCGCGATGATCAAGCCAGGCGAGAAGCTGCTGGTGCTCGGCGCCGCGGGCGGCGTCGGCCTGGCGGCCGTCCAGGTCGGCAAGGCCCTGGGCGCCACCGTCATCGCCGCCGCGTCCAGCCAGGAGAAGGCAGAGGTCGCGCGATCCGGCGGCGCCGACGTCGCGTTCCGGTATCCCCGGGCGCCGGCCACCGACTCCGACCGCCGCGAGCTGTCGGCCCTGTTCAAGGAGCACTGCCCGGGCGGGGCGGCCGACGTCGTGTTCGACCCGGTCGGCGGCGACTACACCGAGGCCGCGCTGCGGGCGATGGCGCCCGACGGGCGGCTGCTCGTCGTCGGTTTCCCCGCCGGGATCCCCCGGCTGCCCGCCAACCTGGTGCTGCTGAAGCGATGCCAAGTCGTCGGCGTCCTGTACGGAGCCTTCGCCGCCGACAACCCGGCTACCGCCCGGGCGAACTGCGAACAGGTACTCCGGCTCTACCAGGCCGGCGCCGTCCGCCCGGTAATCTCGGGCCGCTTCGCCGCGCACGAAGCGAGGAAGGCCATTGACGAGCTCAAGTTCCGCCGGGTGCTGGGGAAGGTTGTCGTCGCGATGGCAGAAGGCTGAGGGACCATGACGAGCGGACTGACCGGCCGGACCGCCGTGGTCACCGGCACCGCGCACGGAATCGGCGCCGGCATCGCCGAGGCCCTGCGCGGCCGCGGGGCGGCCGTCCACGAGGTCGACAAGGACGCCGCCGACCTGACCAGCCCCGACGCGGTGCGGGAGTTCTTCGCCGGGCTCGGTCCCGTCGACATCCTGGTCAACAATGCGGGCGGCGTCTGCGGGCAGAGCGGGCGGCCGCTGGAGGACGTCGCCGACCAGGACTGGCGCGATGTCGTCGACGCGAACCTGACCACGGCGTTCCTGTGCACCCGCGCGGTGGTGCCGGCGATGAAGCAGCGCGGCTGGGGCCGGATCGTCACGATCTCCTCGGCGGCCGGGCTCGGCGTCAGCAAGACCGGGATCCAGGCCTACGCGAGCGCGAAGGCCGCCCAGATCGGCTTCACCCGCCAGATGGCACGCGAGCTCGGCCCGTCCGGGATCACGGTCAACTGCATCGCCCCCGGCTTCGTCCTGTCGAACCCGACCAGCATCCGGCAGTGGGACGGCTACGGCGCCGACGGCCAGCGGAACCTCATCGAGGGCATCGCGATGCGCAGGCTGGGCGAGCCCGCCGACATCGCCAACGGCGTGCTGTTCTTCACCGCGGAGGAGTCCTCGTGGGTGACCGGCCAGACGATCGCGATTGACGGTGGCGATGCTTTCCTTTGATCCGGGCGACGCCCGGTACCTGCGCGAGCTGGCCGAGTTCGTCGCCGTGCCGAGCGTCAGCCGCGACGCCGATCCCGGCACGATGCTGGCCGCGGCCCGGTGGCTGGCCGGCCAGCTCGAGTTCGCCGGCGGGCGCGTGGTGCCGACCGCGGGCCATCCCGTGGTGCTCGGCGAGTGGCTCGGCGCGCCGGGCGCGCCGACCGTGCTGGTGTACGGCCACTATGACGTGCAGCCGACCGGCGACCTCGCCGAGTGGGACAGCCCGCCGTTCGAGCTGACCGCGGACGGCGCCGTCGTGCGCGGCCGGGGCGCGACCGACGACAAGGGACCCGTTTACATCGTCCTGAAGACCGCGCAGGCGTACCTGGAGCAGGAGGGCGGCCTGCCGCTCAACGTGAAGTTCCTGTTCGAGGGCGAGGAGGAGATCGGCAGCCCGAACCTGCCCGCGTTCCTGGCCACCCGCGCCGGCGAGCTGGCCGCCGACCTGGTCGTGTCGGCGGACGGCGCGATGTGGCGGCCGACCGAGCCGTCGGTCGCGCTGGCCTCCAAGGGCCTGGTCACGATGGACATCACGGTGCACGGCGCGAACACCGACCTGCACTCGGGCCGCTACGGCGGAACGGTCGCCAACCCGCTGCACGTGCTGTCCGAGATCCTGGCCAGCCTGCACCGCCCGGACGGCACCGTGGCCGTTGATGGCTTCTACGACGGCATCCCCCCGCTCACCGCGGAGCGCCGGCACCAGCTCGCCGCCATTGATTTTTCCGAAACGGAATACCTCGCCGGACTCGGGCTACCTCAGCCGCATGGCGAGGCGGGGTACTCGACGATCGAGCGCCTGTGGGAACGGCCGACCCTGGACGTCAACGGCGTGCGGGGCGGCGGGAAGTACACGGTGATCCCGCATGTCGCCGTCGGGCACGTGTCGTGCCGCCTGGTCCCGGGCCAGGACCCCGACGCGGTGATCGAGGCGATCGCGGCGCACGTGCGCGGCCGGGCGACGGCGGGAA
>DASPZH010000378.1:0-7478 GCA_035636335.1 Streptosporangiaceae bacterium | reverse complement strand
CGACCTGGGCCGGCCACGAGATCGTGGTCAAGGAATACGTCAACCTGGGCATCGCGGCGGCCACCGAGCGCGGCCTTATCGTGCCCAACATCAAGGACGCCGGCCAGCTGAGCCTCCTCGACCTGGCCGATGCGCTCAACGCGCTGGTCGGCACGGCCAAGCAGGGCCGCACCGCACCGGCCGACATGACCGGCGGCACGTTCACGATCACCAACGTCGGGGTGTTCGGCGTGGACACCGGGACGCCGATCATCACCCCGGGTGAGGCGGCGATCCTGGCCTTTGGGCAGATCAAGGACGCGCCGTGGGTCGTTGACGGGCAAGTCGCCGTGCGCAAGGTCTGCACGCTGGCGCTCTCGTTCGACCACCGGATCATCGACGGCGAACTGGGTTCGGCCGCGCTGCGGGACATCGGTGCCATGCTCACCGACCCGCTCCGGATGCTCGCCTGGTCCTAGCCGCGCCCGCCCCGCCCGCCGCAGCCCGGCGGGCTAGTCGGCCCACCGGAACATCGATGTGGCAACGATGTTCGTCTCAGCCCTCCGCCGCGAACATCGATGTGGCTCCGATGTTCGCCGGCGAACAGCGTTGCCACATCGATGTCACCGCTGAAGTGCCCAAGCGAACATCGATGTGGCAACGATGTTCATGTGGCTAGAAGGCGGCTTCTGGGAGGTCCATCAGGTCGGTTGTCGTGGTCTCGACGATCTCGCGCTCGGCGGCCAGCCGCGGCAGGACCGTCTCGGCAAAGAACCGCGCGGCCGCGATCTTGCCCTGGTAGAACGCGGCGTCCTCGTCGCTGGCCGAGCCGGCGTCGAGCGCGCTGGTGGCGATCTCGGACTGGCGCACGAGCAGCCAGCCCACGGTCAGGTCACCGAGGGCGAGCAGCAGCCTGGTCGTGTTCAGGCCGACCCGGTCGATCTCGGCCGGGAACTCCATGCTGTCGGCGAGGTAGCCGTGCATGGCGGTCACCATCGCCTCGACGTTGTCCGCCGCCCGGCCGAGCGCGGCCCGTTCGTTCTTCAGCCGCCCGTTGCCCTGCTCGGCCCGCGCCGTCTGCCTGATCTCCTTCAGCAGGAACGCCAGCGCCACGCCCTGGTTCCTGACCATCTTGCGGAAGTACAGGTCCATGCCCTGGATCGCGGTGGTGCCCTCGTACAGGCTGTCGATCTTCGCATCCCTGAGGTACTGCTCGACCGGGTAGTCACGCAGGTAGCCGGAGCCGCCGAAGGTTTGCAGCGACAGCGTCAGCATCTCGTACGCCCGCTCCGAACCCAGCCCCTTGACCACCGGTAGCAGCAGGTCGTTCACGGCCGCCGCCCGATCGTCATTGGTGCCGGCCGCCGCGGCGAGCTGGACGGTGTCCTGGAACGTGGCCGTGTACAGAACGAGCGCCCGCATCCCCTCGGCATAGGCCTTCTGCAGCATCAGGATCCGCCGGACGTCCGGGTGGTGCATGATCGTGACCCGCGGCGCCGTCTTGCCGGCCAGCTTCGACAGCTCGGCACCCTGGACCCGGGTCTTGGCGTACTCGAGCGCGTTCAGGTAGCCGGTGGACAGCGTGGCGATCGCCTTGGTCCCGACCATCATCCGGGCGTGCTCGATGATCAGGAACATCTGCCTGATGCCGTCGTGCACGTCCCCGACCAGCGTGCCGATCGCCGGGCGGTCCGCACCGAACGTAAGCTCGCAGGTCGCCGAGACCTTCAGGCCCATCTTGTGCTCGACGTTGGTGGCGTAGACGCCGTTGCGCTCGCCGAGCGAGCCGCCGGCGTTGACCAGGTACTTGGGAACCAGGAACATCGACAGCCCCTTGGTGCCCTGGCCCGCTCCCTCGGGCCGGGCCAGCACCAGGTGGAAGATGTTCTCCGCCAGGTCATGCTCGCCGCTGGTGATGAACCGCTTGACGCCCTCGATGTGCCAGGTCCCGTCGGGCTGCCTGATCGCCTTCGTGCGGCCGGCGCCGACGTCGGAGCCGGCGTCGGCCTCGGTCAGCGCCATCGTCGCCGTCCACTTGCGCTCCACGGCCTGCCCGGCGAACCGCTTCTGCTCGTCGGTGCCGAGCAGGTAGAGCGCCTTGGCGAACGCGGCGCCGCTCGCGTACATCCAGATGGCCGGGTTCGCGCCGAGCACGAGCTCGGCGACGCTCCAGCACAGCGACCGCGGCGCGTCCAGGCCGCCGAGTTCGGGCGGCAGCTCCAGCCTGAACCATTCCGCGTCTACGAAGGCGCGGAACGACCTCGCGAACGACTCGGGCATCGTCACCGAGTGCGTCGCGGGGTCGAACACCGGCGGGTGCCTGTCCCCGTCGGCGAACGACTCCGCCAGCGGTCCGGTGGCCAGGCGGTTGACCTCGTCGAGCACGCCGCGCGCGGTCTCGGTGTCGAGGTTTGCGTGCGGGGCGGAGCCCAGCAGTTCCTGCCTGTTCAGGACCTCGAAGAGGTTGAACTCGATGTCGCGCAGGTTGCTCTTGAAGTGCGCCATGTGGTCTCCCGCCAGTTCCCCGTCCCATACCGGCACGGACTCCGGTTACCCGTAAGTAACTTAGTATACTACTCACTGGTAACCCACGGGAAGTGACCAGCGAAAATGGCCCTGACTTTGGGGAAGTCGCGCTCCCGCGAGCCATCGTTCCGGAATCGAGCGTGTCGATCTACAGTGTCCGCATCGGCCGGAATTACCCGACGAGCGAGGCGGAACTCGATGGCGCTTGGCCTCACCCCTGAGCACCTGGAACTGGCCGCGGCGGTACGCGGCTGGTCGCAGCGGCACTGCCCGGCCGAGGTCATGCGGGCGGCCGCCGACGGCACGGACGGCGGCGCGGCGCGTTACCGGGCGGATCTCGCCCCGAGCCTGGCCGAGCAGGGCCTGTTTGGCCTGCACCTGCCGGAGGACGCGGGCGGCCAGGGTTACGGCCTGCCCGAGCTCGCGGTCGTGCTGGAGGAGACCGGCCGGGCGCTGCTGCCCGGCGCCTCCCTGCCAACCGTCCTCGGTGCTCGCCGCGCCCATGGCCGACCTGATCATCGCGGGGGTCGGCACCGCCGACGGCGAGGCGTGGGTCGCGCTCGACGCGGGCCGACCTGGCCGTGACGGACGTCGCCGCCCTGGACCTCACCAGGCCGCTGGCCACGCTGCGCGCCGACGCGATCACCGTGCCGGCCGGCCGGGTGCTGCCCAGCCTGGACCGGGCCGCGGTTACCGAGCTGGCCGCGGTCCTGTTCGGCGCCGAGGCCTGCGGCATCGCCGACTGGGCGGTGCAGACCGCCGCCGAGTACGCCAAGATCAGGCACCAGTTCGGCCGCCCGATCGGGCAGTTCCAGGCGGTCAAGCACCGCTGCGCCCGGATGCTGACCGGCGCCGAACAGGCCACCGCAGCGGTGTGGGATGCCGCGCGGACCCCGTCGGGCAGCGAGCGCGAGTTCGCCGCCGCCGTGGCCGCGGTGGTCGCGGTCGACGCGGCGGTCGACGCGGTAAACGACTGCATCCAGACGCTGGGCGGCATCGGCTACACCTGGGAGCACGACGCCCACCTGTACTACCGCCGGGCGCTGTCGCTGCGTGCGCTGCTCGGCCCGTCGGTCCAGTGGCGCGACCGACATTCAGCTCAACATCATCGCCGAGCGGATGCTCGGCCTGCCGCGCGACCCCGAGCCGCCCGCCCGGTCCGAGCCCGTCCGGCGGACGCGGAATTGACGCCTCGCGGGCGAGTCAAAGCGGCAGCTACCGGCCATGTGCTGCTGGTGCGGCTAACCTTTCATGGCGAGCATGCATGGGGGGTTGATGAAACGCGGCGGCATGCACGCGAGCGGCGGGACCGGCTCAGGCCGCGCCCGCCGGCCACCCGGCCCGTACGCGCAGGCGGCGCGGCGCAGGCTCGCGGCCCACATCGCGGCGACCAGGCACGCCAGATCGCAGCGGACCCTGGCGCTGGTCACGAGCGCGCTCTCGCTGCTCGTGCTGCTGGCCTCGGGAAGCGGCTGGCTGCTGGCCGGCTACATCAGCAGCCATCTCGGCCGGGTCAACGCCGGCACGTCGGCAGCGGCGCCGGCCGGCCCGCTCAACATCCTGCTCGCCGGCGTGGACGTCAGGGCGGGACTGACCAGGCGCCAGCAGCGCGTGCTGCACGTCGGCCACTCCACCGGCCATAACTCCGACACGCTGATGGTGGTCCACATCACGGCCACCCACCGGCACATTTTCGTGATCAGCCTGCCCAGGGACTCGTGGGTCAAGATCCCAGGCTTCGGGATGAACAAAATCAACGCCGCAATCGGCCTGGGCGGCCCGCCGCTGATGGTCAGAACCGTAGAGCAGGCGACGGGCCTGACGATCAACGACTTCGTCGAGGTGAACTTCCTCGGCTTCGTGAAGATCGTCGACGCGCTCGGCGGCGTCGGCGTCTGCCTGCCGTACGCGGTGAACGACCCCTACACCGGGCTGCGCATGTCGGCGGGCCGGCATCACGTCGGCGGCATCCGGGCGCTGCAGTTCGCCCGGGACAGGCACTCGTTCGCGCTGTCCGACCTGGCCAGGATCTCCAACCAGCAGCAGTTGCTCTCCTCGGTGCTGTCCGAGGCGATCGGCTCGGGCACGCTGACCAACCCGGTCAAGTTCTCCAGGTTCCTGGCCGCGGCGACGTCGGCGACCACGGTCGACCAGCGACTGAACGTCACCGGCCTGGCCGACCAGCTCCGCTACATCAGGCCAGGCGACGTCTCGTTCACCACCGTGCCGCTGGCCAGCGCCAACTACCAGGCGCCGAACGGCGAGTCGGCCGTGCTGTGGAACGCGACCGCGGCCCGGGCACTGTTCGCGCGGGTCAGGGCCGACCGGACGACCGCGCGGCCGCGGCACGCCAGCCGCCGGCCGTCCGGGTCGGCCGGGCAGCCGAGCGTATTGCGAGCCAAGCCGAAGACGGCCGCGCAGGCCGCCTGCCGCTGAGCCCGCCCGCAGCGCCGCCGCGGCGCGGCGGGCGGCGGGCGGGCCGGTCAGACGCCGGAGGCGGGCGGGAAGAAGCCGGACTGCCCCTGCTGGTCAGGCTCGTCGCCCGGCTCGGCGGGGGCGATCGGGCTGGCATCGGGGAAGGAGGTTGCGGGCGGGAACCCGGCCGGGCCGCCCTGCTGCGGGAACCCGCCGGGCTGCGCGGCACCGGGGAAACCTGGCTGACCGCCCTGCTGCGGGAACCCGCCGGGGGCGGCCGGCATCGCGGGCGCGTTCGGGTCGGCCGGCGGAGCGCTGGTCAGGAACTCGCCGGGACCCTGCATCTGCGCCTGCTGCCCCTGCCATTGCTGCTGCTGTAGCTGCTGGGCCTGAGCCTGGGCGGCCTGCTGCACCAGGTCGACGTTGTACTGCTGCTCGTGCTGGGCGATGTCGGCCAGAATCTGTGTGATCTGCGCCTCGGTGTCGCCAGTCGCCCGGCCGGTCCGCTCGGCCAGGACGGCGAGGCCGAGGCTGCGCAACATCGCGTCCGCTCGGCGCTGCGCCGGCAAGTTGTCCAGCTTGGCCATTCCCTGATTGGCCTGCTGCGCAAGCGTCGACGCCTGCTGCTTGACCCTGTCCATCAGTCCCATGCTTAGTTACCTCCACGTCTGTGACCTGGGGGACTTCAGAGTCAGGAGACAACAAAGACCCAGGCCTCGTCCGTCAGCCAAGACTAGCCCGAGACTAGCCCACCACCCACGAAACCAGGCCGTCGCCGTTCGCCGTGTACAGGCGGTCCTCGGCGAAGACGCTCTGCGCGAAGTCGGCGCTGCCGCGGGCCAGGCGGCGCACGATCTGCCCGGTCGTCGCGTCAAGCAGGTACACCTCGTTCGGCGTATTCGTGAAGTCGTAGGTGCCGACCGCGAGTACGCCGCCGCCGTCCATTGACGGGCTGCCGATCACGCCGTTCGCCAGGCCGGTCTGCCACAGCAGCGCGCCGGTGTTCGGGTTGAGCGCCTGAACGGAACCGGGGTATGCCGTGCCGTTGATCAGGTGCCGGGGTCCCGCGACGAACAGGGTCGTGCCGTTAGAGATGGCCGAGGCCGAGCAGTTGCTGATGCCGTGGCGCGGCGCCGGGGCACCGATCCGCCGTGACCAGGCCAGCTTCATCGTCGACCGGTGGAGCGCGTAGAAGACCCCGTTCTTGTTGCAGGCGCCGACATACGGCCCGAAGACCGTCGGCGAGGCGCCGAAGTCACCGTCGCCGATGAGCTGGCCCGACGGCACCTTGAACGAACTGATCGGCCGGAGGGTGTCCGGGGTGAGCTTGATGATCGAGTCCGAGTGGCCGGGCGCGACCGCGCCCTTGCCCGCGTTGCCCGTGGTGACGTAGACGTTGCCGCTGGAGTCGATCGCGGCGCTCGACCAGATCGAGGCGCCGAGGAGCTGGCCGGGCATCGGCCGGAACACCGACCGGCGCCTGCCGTTCGCCTGGCTGTAGCTGATCAACGCGGCCCGTACCAGCGGATCGTCGCAGTTCGACGCCACGCCGATGTAGACCCGCCCGCGAGCCACCGTCGGCGACGACCACTGGAAGAAGTCGTTCACCTTGGTCGACGGAATGGCGATCACCGAGCGCCACTTGACCGACAGGTTCGACGCCCGGAGCGCGTACAGGTAGCCGTCGGCTCCCCCGACGTACACCGTGAGCTTGCCGCTCGGGTCAGGCTCGACGGTAGCGGTGTCGACGAAGCCGCGCCCCGGGTGGCAGGTGGTGGCGCGCTGGAAGCCGATGAACCGCTTGGCCAGGACATGCCCGGTCAGGGCGTTCAGCTTGTAGAACCAGCCGGTATCGGCGCCGATGTACACGTTGCCGCCGACGACGGTCGGGCTGGCCAGGAACCCGCGATCCGGCTGGCCCGGCCTGGTCGGCTTGATACCCAGGAAGCGCCACCTGGAGGCCAGTTTCCCGGCGGTCACCGGGCTGATCGCGGTCTCGCCGACGTTGAACGACGTGTGCTGCGGCCCGTCAAGGTAGGCCGGCCAGTCGCCCGCCGTTGCGGCCGATGCGCTGCTCGCCGCGCTCAGAGCGAGACCCGCCGACGCCGCGATGAACAGCGCGCCCCTGCCGATGACTTGTGCCCCGCGATGCACCCGCTGCCTCCCGATCCTCATAACTCACAGCGCGCACCATTATGCTGGCGGAAGGACGCGGTTGCCGGTTACCGCAACGCGACGGCGAGTTCCGAACTCGCGGCCCGAGCAATGGCCTGCACGTCGAAGGCCACATTGACCAGGCGGCAGCCGTTCTCCCGGTACAGCTTCGCGGTGGCTCCGTCGATCGAGTGCACCCCGACCGGCTTTCCGGCCGCTCGGCATGCGGCCCAGACCCGTTCAAGCGCCGGCCGGAGCACCGGGTCATCGGGGCTCGGCTCGCAGCCGAGCGAGTACGACAGGTCCCGCGGCCCGACGTAAATGCCGTCGACGCCGGGCACGGCCAGCGTCGCCTCGAGTTCGGCCAGCGCGACCGCGGACTCCACCATGATCACGCAGAACGG
>DASPZH010000377.1:0-4512 GCA_035636335.1 Streptosporangiaceae bacterium | reverse complement strand
CACCCCGATCATGCGCAAGGCCTTCAGGTTCGCCGGCGAGATCGGCGAGACCGGCTATCCGCGCAACGACGCGCTGGTGTCGGCGGCCGGGTCCGGGGCCGGCGCGGTGACTGGGCGCGGGGCGACCGCAGCGGATCACGCGGCGGGGGCGGATCTTGCGGCGGGCGCGGATCACGCGGCCGCGATCAGGCGGCGGCTCGGCCTGCCCGCGGGCAAGCGGGTCGCGATGTACGTTCCGACCTGGCGGGACAACCAGCACGACGAGGAGGGCCGGTATCTGCTCGACCTCAGGCTCGACCTCGACGCCGCCAGCGTCAGGCTCGCCGCCGGCTGGGTGCTCCTGGTCAGGGGCCATCACCTGATGGCCGGCGGCGTCCCGGAGGCGGCCGGGCCCGGGTTCGCGTTCGACGTCACCGGTTACCCGGACATCGGCGACCTGCTGCTGGTGACCGACGTGCTGATCACCGACTACTCCTCGGTCATGTTCGACTTCGCGCCGACCGGGCGGCCGATGCTGTTCTTCACCTACGACCTCGAGCAGTACCGCGACCGCCTGCGCGGGTTCTACTTCGACTTCGAGGCGGCGGCGCCCGGGCCGCTGCTCGCCAGTTCCGGCCGGGTGGTCGACGCGCTCGCCGACATCGACTCCGTCGCGGCGAAATACGCGGCGTCGCTGGCCGCGTTCACGGCCAGGTTCTGCCCGCTCGACGACGGCAAGGCCTCCGCCAGGGCGTGCGACCTGATCTTCGGCGCCGAGGGTTAGCCGGGAAGGGGTACGGCACGTGAGTGGCACCCGGTCCGATCCGGCCACTTCCGGCGACCAGGCCAGGCCAGGCCAGGCCAGGCCCGGCCCGGCCAGACCCGGCCAGGTCAGGCCAGGCCAGGACGGTGCGGCCGGCGCCGGCCGGCCGCGGGCCTGGTGGCGGCCGGACTGGCTGGTCGTCGTCGTCCCCGCGGCGGCCGAGCTGATCGTCGGCGGATACCGCATCGGCGTCCCGTCGCTCTGGCGTGACGAGGCGGCGACGATCTCCGGCTCGCAGCGCCCCGTGACCGCGATCCTGGCCATGATGGGCAACGAGGACGCCGTCCACGGGCCGTACTACCTGCTGATGCACCCGGTCATCGCGGTCGGCGGCATCTCGGCGACGACGCTGCGCCTGCCGTCGCTGGTAGCGATGTGCCTCGCGGTTGCGCTGACCGCCGCCCTTGGCCGGCGTCTGGCCAGGGACTCCGGGCTGCCCGGCGCCCCGGCCGTCGGGCTGGTCGCCGGGCTCACGCTGGCGGCCGTTCCGCTGACGACCAGGTACGCGCAGGAGGCCAGGCCGTACGCCTTGGCCACGCTCTGCGCCGTGCTCGCCACGTACCTGCTGGTCCGGGCGGCGGACCGGCCGCGGCCGCGGTGGTGGACGCTGTACGCCGCAGCGCTGCTGCTGACCGGGATGTTCAACCTTTTCGCCGCCGCGCTGGCGGTCGCGCACGGTGCGAGCCTGGCCTGGGCGAGCCGGACGCCGGCGGGCGCGGCAGCACAGTCGCAGACTACGGCCGGTCAGGTCACGGCCGCGACCGTCAGGTGCTGGCTCGCTGCCTGCGCCGCCGCCGCCGTGCTGCTGGCGCCGGTCGCCTACCTGAGCGCAGGCCAGTCCGCGCAGCTCAACTGGGTGCGCCGGCCCGACCCGTCGACGGTGGCGACCTTGCTGCGCGACTTCTCCGGTGCCGGGGTGCTGATCCCGGTGGTCGTCGCGCTCGCGCTGCTCGGCTGCCTCGCGGGCCCGAGTATCCGCCGCGGCGGTGGCCTGACGCTGGGCACGGTGACGCTGCCCTGGCTGGTCCTGCCGCCCGCCATCCTGATCGCCGTGTCCTTCGCGCACCCGGTCTACGTCGAGCGCTACGTGCTGTTCTGCCTGCCGGCGCTGGCCGTCCTGACGTCGGCCGGCCTGGTCTGGCTGGCCGCGGCGGCCCGGCGCGGGCTGGCAGGTCGCGGGCTGGCAGCTCGCGGGCTGGGCGGGCGGCGAGCGGACGCGCTGGCCGTCGTGCCGTCGGCAGCGCTGGCCGTGGTCATCGTCGTGGCCGTGGCCGGCCCGCAGCGCGAGATCAGGCAGCCCGATGCGCGGGCGGACGATCTGCGCGCGGTCGCGAGCGTGATCGCGGCGCGGGAACGGCCGGGTGACGCGGTCCTGTACCTGCCGCGGGATGCCGCGCTGGTCGGCGTGGCGTATCCGGCCCCGTTCCGGAAGCTGCGCGACATCGGGCTCGGGACATCGCCGGTCGCGTCGGCGACCCTGCGCGGCCGCGCGGCCCCACCTGGCGTGGTTGCGGCCCGGCTGCGAGGCGTGCGACGGGTCTGGACCGTGCAGTGGGCCGAACCGCTGTCACGGGCGACCGCCGCGCCAGCCAGCCTGACCCGGCTGCTGACGTCGATGCGCGTCGTCGGCCGCTGGCATATCCAGTCCGTCGTCCTGCGCCTGTACCGGTTCTGATCGTGCCTTGTGTCCGCGTCGGCGGCACGGTGGTCGCCCGGGCGTGCGGCCCGGCATTTGTCGCTACAATCCGCTAGGGGCACGTTGTCCTGCGAACCGGGCAGTGAACTGCTCGATCCCGGCCCTGAGAGGTGCTCGCATGCGTGGCCTGCGATCTGACCCGGCCGCGGCCCCCGTTCGGCCGCGGCCGAATGCCGGCCGCGCGCATGAGCAGCGACCAGCCGTCCGCCGGCCGCTCGGCTGGCTCGTGGTCACCGTTCCCGCCCTGGTCGAACTGGTCGTGGGCGGATACCGGATCAGCGGCCCGTCGTTCTGGCGGGACGAGGGGTATACGATCACCGGCTCGCAGCGTCCGGTCAGCGCGATCTTCGCCCTCGTTCAGCACGAGGACGCGTTCCACGGTCTGTACCTGCTGCTGATGCACCCGGTAATCGCGCTCTTCGGCCGGTCGGAAACGGCGCTGCGGGTGCCGTCACTGATCGCGATGTGCGTGGCCGTCGGGCTGACCGCCGCGCTCGGCCGGCGGCTGGCTCAAGCGTCGGGGCTGCCAGCCGCGTCGGCGGTCGGCATGATCGCCGGGCTGCTGCTGGCGGCGCTTCCGGTGACCACGAGGTACGCGCAGGAAGGCAGGCCGTACGCCCTGACCGTGCTCTTCGCCGTGCTCGCGACCTATCTGCTGGTAGAGGCCTGCGCCAGGGGGGCCTGGCGATGGTGGGCGCTGTACAGCGCGGCCCTGCTGCTGACCGGGCTCTTCGACCTGGCCGCCGTGCTGCTGGCCGCTTCGCACGGCGTCAGCCTGCTGGTGGCGCGGTGGCCGAAGCCGGCGGACGGCGCTGCGGCCCCCGCGGCGGCCGGCCGGCTGTCAGGCAGCGTGCTCAAGCGCTGGCTCGCCGCGTGCGTGGCGGCTTCGATAGTGCTCAGCCCGGTTCTCGTCTTCAGCTTCCGTCAGTCGGCGCAGCTCGACTGGGTGCAGCGGCCGAACATGCAGAGTGTCATGGGCCTGCTGCAGGACTTCTCCGGAGCGACGGCGCTGATTCCCGTGGCAGGGGTGCTCGCCGTGCTCGGCTGCATCGCGGGTCGTGGCCTGCGGCGCGGTGGCGGGCTGACGCTCGCTGTCATCTGCCTGCCGTGGTTCGCGCTGCCACCGTCGCTGCTGCTGGCCGTCTCGCTCGTGCATCCGGTCTACGTAGACCGCTACATTCTCTTCTGCGTTCCCGCGCTCGTCTTGCTGGCCTCGGCGGGCCTGGTCTGGCTGGCCAGGCTGACCAGGCAGCGGATAGCTGGCCGCGTGTCAGCGCGACGAGCGGCCGTGCTCTCCGTCGTGCCGTCGGCCGCTCTGGCGGTGCTGATCGTGGTCTTGGTGGTCGGCCCGCAGGCCGCGATAAGGCTGCCCAACAGCCGGGCCGACGACCTTCGCACCATCGCGGGTGTCCTCGCCAAGCATGAGCGGCCAGGTGATGCGATCCTGTATCTGCCGCGCAAGACCGCGGTGATCGGCAGGGCCTACCCGGATCCGTTCAACAAGCTGCGCGACATCGGGCTCCAGACCGGACCGATTCCCTCCAGTACGTTGCTCGGAGTTCCCGCCGCGCCGAACGTGGTGGCGGCGCGGCTGCGAAGCGTGCGGAGGGTCTGGGTGGTGGAGTGGGTACATCCACTCGCGCCCGACAGCGCGCCGCCGGCCGACCTGATCAAGCCGCTGGCCTCGACGCACATGATCGGTAGCTGGCTCATCCAGTCCGTGCTGCTCGTCTTGTACGCGACGCCCTCGCACTGAGCATCGGGCCCGGCGCATCACCCGGCCCGCAGGGGCGCTCCCCGTCTTCTTCAGCCAGCGCTGACGCGGGCCAGCGCCCCGCCGTCGGGGGGGCGGGACGGCAAGGCGCTGGCGTCATGTGGCTGGCCGGAACGGGGGCTCTGGCCAGCGCGGTGCGGCGGGGTTAGCGGGGTGCGGGGGCGGGGGGTGCGTAGGCGGCGAGGGTGTGGCGGAGCTTGCCGCGGGCGCGGTGCAGGCGGGACATGACGGTGCCCAGGG
>DASPZH010000376.1:0-4283 GCA_035636335.1 Streptosporangiaceae bacterium | reverse complement strand
GCCTGCGAGATCAGCACCGCGAACGTGGGCAGCACCTGCTGGGTAATGCCCTCGGAGTTCTCCGTGGTGAACTCGAGCTCGCTGAGCGGATCACCGAGCCCGGCGCCGACCCCGACCGCGTAGAGCAGCGCGTCCTTCGACGTCCAGGAGCGCTCCTGCGGCGCTCCTGGTTCGCCCACCAAGCTGTGGTCGAGTGCCATGCTGGCCTCCTGGGAATTTCGTTCTAGCCCGGTATTAGAACTTAGTTCTAGAATTATTGTCCGGAGGAGCGCGGTCGTGTCAACGGCGACGAGGAGATAGCCATGGGCCTGCTGGACGGAAAGGTCGCCGTCGTGACCGGCGCGAGCCGTGGGATCGGCGCGGAGATCGCCAGGCGGTTCGGCGCCGAGGGAGCGGCCGTCGCGGTCGCGGCGCGCACGACGGGTCCCGGCCAGTCGCCGCTGGCCGGGACGATCGGCGAGACGGCCGCCTCGATCGAGGCGGCAGGCGGGACCGCGGCCGCGATCCCGGCCGACCTGTCCAAGCCCGCCGCCCGCGAGCACCTGGTCGCCGAGACCGTCCGCCGGCTCGGCGCGCCCGACATCCTGGTCAACAACGCGGCGGTCACCTACTTCACCCGGGTGGAAGACTTCACGCCGCGCCGGTACGAGCTGATGTTCGCGGTCCAGGTCGAGGCCTCGTTCCACCTCGCGACGCTGGTGCTGCCATCGATGCGCGGCCACGGCCGCGGCTGGATACTGAACATCTCCTCGGGCGCCGCCCGGCATCCCGCGCTGCCCCCTTCGCCGTGGGCCACGCACGGCGGCACCGTCTACGGGATGTGCAAGGCGGCGATCGAGAGGTTCTCCACCGGGCTGGCCGCCGAGCTGTACGCGGACAACATCGCGGTGAACGCCCTGTCGCCGACGAAGGTGGTGCCCACGCCAGGGACGATCTTCCACAAGCTGACCTCCCCGGATGATGAGAACGCGGAGCCGCCCGCGGTCATGGCGGAGGCAGCGCTGATGCTGTGCCACGCCGATCCGCTGACCAGGACCGGGCGGATCGCCTACTCGCAGGAACTGCTCACCGAGCTCGGCGTGCCGGTGCCTGGCTGACCGCGCTCGTCAGACGCCGATCCTGGTGGCCAGCCGCTCGCGGTGGTAGCTGGCGTCCCCCAGGAACAGCTCGCTGGCCTTGGCGCGCTTGAAGTACAGGTGCGCGTCGTGTTCCCAGGTGAAGCCGATGCCGCCGTGGATCTGGATGTTCTCGGCGGCGACATGGAAGCAGGTGTCCGAGGCCAGCGCCTTCACCAGCGCGGCGACCACCGGAACCTCGGCCGAGTCCTCGGCCACGGCGGCGGCCGCGTACCCGACGGCCGAGCGCAGCGACTCCACCTCGAGCAGCAGGTCGGCGCAGCGGTGCTTGATCGCCTGGAAGCTGCCGATCGGCCGGCCGAACTGGTGCCTGATCTTGGCGTACGCCACGGCCATGTCGAGCGCGCGCTGCGCGCCGCCGAGCTGCTCGGCGGCCAGCGCGACCGCGGCCACGTCGAGCGTCCGGTTCAGGATCGCGGAGGCCTCGCCGGGCGCGCCGATCAGTCGCGCCGGGGCCGCGCTGAACTCCAGCCGGCCGAGCCTGCGCGTCTGGTCGAGCGCCTGCAGTTCCTTCCTCACCAGGCCGCCCGGGCCAGGGTCGGCAGCAGCGCCGGCGCGGACGGCGAACAGGGACATGCCCTCGCCGGTCCGCGCCACCACCAGGATCAGGTCGGCGGTGTGCCCGTCGAGCACGAAGCTCTTGTGCCCGTCCAGCCTCCATGCGTCGCCTTCGCGGGTGGCGGTGAGCCTGATCGCGTCGGGTTCCCACGAGCCGTCGTCCTCGGTGAACGCCAGCGTCGCCACCGTTTCACCGCTGGCGACTCCGGGCAGCAGTTCCCGTTTCGCTGCCTCGTCGGAGCTCGCCAGCAGCGCGGTCGCGGCCAGCACGGTGCTGGCCAGGTAGGGCCCCGGGTAGAGCGCGGCCCCCAGTTCCTCGAGCACGATCGCCTGCTCGACGAACGTGAATCCGGCGCCGCCGTACTCCTCGGGAATAGCGATTCCCTGGAGCCCGAGCTGGCTGCCCGCGTAGCTCCAGACCTTCTCGTCCGAGCCGTCGGCGGACTCCATCAGCTCGCGGACCCGTTGCAGCGGCATCCGGTCCGCCAGGAAGCGCCGGACCGACTCCCGCAGCTCCCGCTGCTCGGTGCTGTAGGCGAGCTTCATGTTGGCTGTTCCGTTCTGCTCATGCCTGGTCTGTCCTGCCCCGGCGGCTGTCCTGGTGGTGTCCCGGCGCCTGTCCCGGCGGCGCCGTGACGACCAGGACGTCGAGCGCCTCGATCTGATCCCCGTTCACCAACAGCGGGTTGACTTCCAGCGAGCGGAGCGAGTCGCCGAGCGACAGGGCCGCGTCGGCGATCCGGCCGATCGTGCGGACCAGCGCGTCGAGGTCGGCCTGGCGCCCGCCGCGCGCGCCGCGCAGCAGCGGCGCGCCGCGCAGTTCGCCCAGCATCCTGGTCACGTCGTCCCGCCCGACCGGCAGGACCCGCAGGCTGACCTCGCCGAGCACCTCGACCCAGATGCCGCCGAGGCCGACCGCGAGCACGGGCCCGAACACCGGGTCGACGCTGACCCCGGCCAGCAGCTCGACCCCGCCGGCGCGCATCGGGCTGACCATGATGCCGTCGAGGCTGCCGGGCGGCAGTGCGTCGGCGGCGGCGCGCACGCGCTTGTACCCGGCGCGTAGCTGCGCGATCGTGCGCAGCCCGAGTGCCACGCCGCCGACATCGGACTTGTGGGTGATCTGCGCCGAGCTGATCCGCAGCGCGACGGGGTAGCCGAGCCGCTTGGCCGCGCCCGCCGCCGCTTCCGCCGAGTCCGCCAGCACCGCGGGCACGACGGGCACGCCGAACGCGCCGAGCAGGTCCCGCGCGTCGGCCTCCCGCCACGGCAGGCCCGCCGCGGAGCGGTCCGCGGCGTCAGCGTCGGCGCCGGCCGCCGCGCCCGACCCGGGACCGGACCCGGCAGCGGATCCGGCGGCCGGCGCGGCGGCGGATCCGGCGGCGGGCGCGGTCCGGGCCACCGGACCCGGCCAGAGCTGGTCGCGTCGCTCGGCCCAGCGGATCGCGTTGCCGATCGCCTGGACGCCGAGCTCCATCCCGCCGAGAAGCTGGATGCCGTTCCTGCCGAGCAGGTCGCGGCCGTACTCGGTCACGTCGACGCAGGTCAGGCCGACCGGGACAACCGGGATCGGCGCCGATGCCATTCGCCGGCCGACCCAGGCCACCCGCTCCTCGAGCAGCCCGGCGAGCTTGTCGTCGGCCGGCTTGGTGTCGGGCAGTGTCAGCCCGGAGAAGAACACGAAGTCCAGCCCGGGGTCCTCGACCGCCGCGTCCAGCGCGTGGTCGATCGCGGTGAGCGCCGACGTGCGCTGGTTGGCCAGGAAGTAGCCGGTCACGTCCAGCGGGTTGCGCACCTGGGCGAACGGCGGGATGTGCGGCGCGATGGCGGCCGCGGTCGGCGGCGCGAACGGCGGGATCTCGATGCCCTGGACCGAGGCCCGGTCCGCGATGATGTCGCACGCGCCGCCCGACGCGGACAGCACGCCCATCCGCCGGCCGGCCGGCACCCGGCCGTAGCCGAGCAGCGCCGCCGTGCACAGCAGTTCCTCGATGCTGGTCACGCGGATCACGTTGAGCTGGCGGAGCGCGGCGTCCACCACGGCGTCGTCCCCCGCGATGGCCCCGGTGTGGGCGAGCGCCGCCTGGCTGCCGGCCGCGCTTGACCCGGCCTTGAGCGCGACGACCGGCTTGCCGGCCCGGCCGGCCTTCTGCGCCGCGGCGGCGAACGCGGCCGGGTCGCCGATCTGCTCGAGGAACAGGCAGATGACCCGGGTCTGCTCGTCTTCGGCCAGGTAGTTGATCACGTCGGTCGCCGTGATCATCGCCTCGTTGCCCAGCGTGGCGAGCGTGCTCACGCCGATCGCCCTGGACCGGGCGAAGTTCAGGATCACGCTGGCCAGCGCGCCGCTCTGCAGCGCGATCCCGACCGGCCCGGCGAGCAGCGGCTGCGGCACCGTGAGGGCGAACGGGCCCGCCTTGGCGTGCGCGTTGAGGAAGCCGAGGCAGTTCGGCCCGAGCAGGGTGATCCCGTGCGAGGCCGCGCGGGCGGCCAGCCTTTCCTCGAGCGCCCTGCCCCGCGCGCCGGTCTCCCGGTAGCCGGAGGCGAGCACGACCGCGCCGCGCACGCCGGCCGCGCCCGCGTCGTCGA
>DASPZH010000375.1:0-4364 GCA_035636335.1 Streptosporangiaceae bacterium | reverse complement strand
ACCCGACGAAGAGACCGCGGACCTGCAGGCCGGCTGAGCCCCATCGCCCGACGGGCCAGTACGCGCGCTGCGCGGAACTGCTTGTCGCGTGTGACTATGCCGCTGGCCCTCGGCCGACAGGTCACCCAGCCCCCGCCCGGTCGGCAACCTGGCCGGCCAGGCTGTCATCGATCAGCGCGGGCACGGGCACCGGCCAGCGCGCCAGGTGCACCGATTCCGGCAGTTCCGGCCGCCCCGAGCGCAGCAGCGACCACACATGGTCGGTCAGGAATGGGGTGATCGGTGCCATCAGCCTGGTCAGGACCTCGATGCAGTCGTACAGCGTGGCGCGGGCGGCCAGGTACTCGCGGGAATTCGGGTACTGCCGGAACCTGTCTCGACCGCGACATAGGTCCAGGTACCGGCTCGAAAGCGCGTCGATGAAACCGGCGATGCGGGCGCACGCGGCGGCTGAGCCAAACGCCTCCAGGTCCGCCGTGACATCGCGCACCAGCGCGTGCAGCTCGCTGAGTATCCACCGGTCGAGCAGCGACCGCGCGGCGGGCGCCGGCACGGCCCGCTCGCCTGGTTGCTCGCTGCCGCCCGGGCCGGGTCCTCCGGCTGCGCCCCTGATCAGGAAGGCCGCCGAGTCCCGGTAGGCGAGCAGGACCCTGGTGATCTCCTCGAGCGCTGCGTCCGAGTTCTGCCTGGCCGCGCCCGGCGGCGCCGTGGCGAAGAACCACCGCGCCGCATCGGCCCCGTACCGCTCGATCAGCGGCAGCGGTTCGACCACGTTTCCAAGACTCCTGCTCATCGAGCGTCCGCCGTCGTCGAGCACGGTCCCCAGCCGGAGCGCCGTGCCGAACGCCCGCTTCCCGTGCACCAGCGCGCCGACCGTCAGCAGCGCGCCGAACCACTCTGGTGCCTGGTCCGTGCTCTCGGCGACGAGTTGCGCACACGTGTCGTCGCCGGCGTCGGCGGTCGCCGCCTCGTTCGCGCCGCCCACACCGTGCAGCGCGAACGGCATCCACCCCGCGTCGTACCAGGCATCGATCACCTCGGGCACCCTGCGGCCCACGCCGCCGCATCGCGGGCAGGTGATCGTCACGGCGTCGATGTGCGGCCGGTGCGGGTCCAGGCCGGCCAGGTCGCGGCCAGCGAGCTCGGACAGCTCGGAGAGCGACCCGACGCAGGTGAAATGACCGCGCGCGCACTCCCATAGCGGCAGCGGCGTGCCCCAGTACCTAGTTCTGGACAGCGTCCAGTCCGACCCGGTGCCCAGCCAGGCGCGGCCCGGTCGGCCGTCGGCCTGCTGAGATCGTTCGCCCGGGTTCGGGCAGCTCCGCTCGCTCACCGCGCCGACTCGGTCCCCGGTCGCGGTGGTGCGGATGCGCCAGGCGGGCTGCGCGCGGAAGAGCAGCGGCGTGCCGCACCGCAAGCAGCGCGGGTAGTCGCATTCCCGCGGGCTGGAAGCGAAGATCAGCCTCCGGTCGGACAGCGCGCCGACCAGGATCGGGTCGGCGTCGGCGAAAAGTACCCCGCCGACCAGCGGCAGGCCGGATTCGAAACGGCCGTCCGGCCCGATCGGGTCGGTGACGTCGACCCCGTGGGCCAGGCAGGCCGCCCGGCCCTGCTCGTCGTAAGCGGGGGCTACGTGCGTGAGCCCGGTGCCGTCGCGCGCCGTCGTGAAATAGCCGGCTATCACCGGGCGGGGGCCGGCTGGCCCGCCGTCCTCGAGCAGGGGGTGGTAGGTGGCACCGGCCAGCTCGGTCCCGGTGAGCCGCGCGGCGACCCGCCAGTCGCCGCCGAGCACACCGGCCAGCCGCGGCTCGGCCAGGATGACCTGGTCGTCCTGGCCGGCTCGGCGAGCGAGCACATAGGTCTGGTGCGGGTGCACGGCGATCGCGGCGTTGGCGGCCAGCGTCCACGGCGCCGTCGCCAGGACCAGCAGGTCGGCGCCGCGCAGCCGCGGGCTCGCCCCGGCGGGCAGGGAAGCGAGCCTGAATCGCACGATCACCGCGGTGCCGGGGGCAGGCTTGCGCGGATCGGGCTGGCCGATGTCGTGCGCGGCCAGCGGAGTCTGGCAGCGCGGGCAGTACGGGCCGACCCGGTGGTCACGCACCAGCAGGCCGGCGTCGAAGATCGGCCGGAGCGACCCCCAGACGGACTCGACGAAACTTGCGTCCATGGTCCGGCAGGCGGCGTCGTCCGTCCAGTACCCCATCCGCGCGCTGAGCGCGGACATCGCGTCGGCATGCCGTTGCGCGGACTCCCGGCAGCGGGCCGCGAACCGCTCCGGCCCGTAGGCCTCGATGTCGGCCCGGCCGGACAAGCCGAGCTCGCTTTCCACCGCCACCTCGACCTGCAGGCCGTGGCAGTTCCAGCCGCGGTTCCTGGGCACGTGGAAGCCCTGCATGGACTTCAGGCGCCGGTACATGTCCCTGACCGCCAGGCCGGGAAGCTGGTGGATGCCCGGCATACCGCTGGCGGCCGGCGGATTTTCGTAACACAGCCACCGCGGGCCGTCCGCCTTCCCGGCCAGCGAGCGGCCAGGCACCCCAGTCCGCGCCCACCGGGCGAGCACCTGCCGCTCGACAGCGGCCAGGTCGGAGTCCGCGGGGCCGTCAGCAAGCCTGCCGGGCGCCCGCCGCCCGGCGGGCGCGCCCGCTACCTGCCGCATTCCCCGCCCCCCGCGTGTGCCCCCGTGCCCCCGTATGTGCCCGTGGCGCGGCTAACAATAACTGGCGGGCGTCGTGTCGCCGCCGGGCCTGTTTGCGAATCGCCTCGCTCACCACTTATCCTCCGGTGACGCTAGTCAACCAAGATCATCGTCAGCGATGCGCTACAGGGAGGCGAGGGAATGACCGCAGCCGCACAGTCTGACGCCGCCAGCTTCCCGGTGTGGGAAGGCGAGCGGCCGTGGACGGAGTCGGAAGTCGGCCAGGTCAGGCGTCGGCTGGCGGACGAAGCCGACGAGCTGCGGACCGAGATCGGCAAGGCCGAATCGGACATTGCCGATCGCCTGGGCGATTCCGTCAGTGACGCGGGCGATGATCAGGCCGACGTCGGAGCGAAGACCTACGAGCGGGAGCACGAGCTCTCGCTGGCCTACAACGCACGTGACCTGCTCGCCCAGAGCGAACACGCGCTCGCCCGGATAGCGGGGGGAAGCTACGGTTCGTGCGAGTCCTGCGGCCAGCCGATCGGCAAGGCAAGGCTGAAGGCGTTCCCCCGGGCCACCCAGTGCGTGAACTGCAAGCAGCGGGAGGAACGGCACTGACCGGGAACAAGATCGTAACCGAGCGGCCAGGCACGATGACCACCGCGGACTCACCGGGCAGGCACCGCCGCCGGATCGTGGTGCTGCTCGCGGTCGCCGCGACCGTCCTGGTGACCGACATCATCACGAAGGCGGTCGTGGTCGCGACCCTGTCGGACCGCGCGCCGGTCAGGCTGCTCGGCGGCCTGCTGAAGCTGCGGGTTACTCGCAACCCGGGCGCCGCGTTCAGCATCGGCGGCCCGTCGGTGACAGCGGTATTCGCGCTGATCGCGGTCGGCGTGATCGTGTTTATCCTGCGCACCTCGCGGCGGATCCAGAGCCTGGCGTGGGCGATAACGCTCGGGCTGCTGCTCGGCGGCGCGACCGGCAACCTGATCGACCGGCTGCTGCGCGCTCCAGGACCGTTCCGCGGCTACGTGGTCGATTGGATCCAGGTGCCGCACTGGCCGGTGTTCAACGTGGCGGACTCCTGCATCGTCTGCGGCGGCGTGCTCGCCGTGTTCCTGGCCGTCCGCGGCGTGCGGATCGACGGGACGGTCGCCGACCAGCAGCGCGGGGCCGGGTCGCGGCAGCCGGACAGTCAGGATGGTTCAGGCGGGGTCGGCGGCACGGCGGGCGGGGTCGGCGGCGCGGCGGGCGGGCACGGCTCGGACGGCGACGGCTCGGACGGGACGGCCGGCTCGGACGGGGCGGGCCCGGACGGCGACGGCTGGCGCGGCCGGCCCGCGGGTCCCGGTGACCACCCGGGCGGCGACGCGGCGTGACCGCCTCCGGCCAGCGCCGGGTGCCGGTACCCGAGGGACTCGACGGCGAGCGGCTGGACGCGGCGATCGCGAGGATGTTCGGCCTGTCCCGGACCCGCGCCGCCGAACTGATCACCGCTGGCGCCGTGCTCGTCGGCGGCAGGCAAGCGGCGAAGTCGGACCGGGTGCCGGCCGGGGAGTGGCTGGACGTGACGTTGCCTCCGGCCGCCCAGCCGTCGGCTCCGCCGAAGCCGGCGGCCGTGCCAGGCCTGGTCGTGGTCCACGAGGACGCCGACCTCGTCGTCGTCGACAAGCCGGCCGGCGTCGCCGCCCATCCGACGCCCGGCTGGACCGGGCCGACG
>DASPZH010000374.1:0-2372 GCA_035636335.1 Streptosporangiaceae bacterium | reverse complement strand
GGTTGCTGACCGGCCCGCGCTCGTCCGCCGCGCGCAGCGAGACCGGCACCAGCGCGCGGACGATCAAGCCGTCCGTCAGCTCTCCGCGGGCCAGCAGCATGTCGCGGAATCCGGTCGTGATCGCGGCGAGCACCACGTCGTTGACGGTGACGCCCAGTTCCCGGCGGGGCCGCTTGACCTCGGCGAGGCGGGCGCTGGTCCACCGCCAGCGCCGGTGCGGGCTGATCGAGCCGTTCAGCGACGAGGCCGATGGCGCGGCGAGACTGCGGGCGCTGCCGGTCAGCCCCCGGCCGAAGCGGATCACGTCGCCCGGCTCAGGCAGCCGGCACCTGAGGAACCCGGGCAGGTCGGCGATCTGGCGGGCCGGCCAGAGCACCGCGTCCAGCGCCCCGCCCGCCACCATGTCGGCGAGCGAGGTCCCGGCAGCGGCTCCCACGGCGTCGGCACGGGCGGCGGAGCCTCCGGGCTCAGGTCGAACAGCGCGGCCATCAGGTCGGATCCGCCGACGCCGTCCACCATGCAGTGGTGCACCTTCGACAGGATCGCCCAGCGGCCGCCCTCGATCCCCTCGAGGAACCACGCCTCCCACAGCGGCCTGGCCCGGTCAAGCCGCTGGGAGAAGACCCGCGATGCCATCTCCGTGAGCTCCGCCGGACCGCCCGGCGGCGGGACGCCGGCGTGCCGCAGGTGGTAGCCAAGGTCGAAGTGCTCGTCGTCCGACCAGAACGGGCGGAACACCTGCAGCGGCAGCGTCCGCACCAGCTTCCGGTATCGCGGCACCAGCGACAGCTTCGCGGCGTAGAGCCCGAGCAGGTCCGCATGCGACGGAGCCGGACCGTCGAACACGGCCAGCGAGCCGATGTGCATCGGGACGTTCTCGTGCTCGACAAAATAGAACCCCGCGTCCAGCGTGCTCATCCGCTCCACCGCTGCGCTCCCCTCCGGCCGCCACGAGATGGCGCTCCACCTCATCATTTCCTGCCTGCCGGGTCAGGAACCGGGCGAAAACGAGGGATGACGCGGCCAGTAAACGCCCGGTGGCCGCGAGGCGTCGTACTAGGAGGCGAACGTGCCCGTACGAGCGGGCGAAGGGAACATCCGGCCGTGATCCGCGGCGTACCCGAGAGGTTCTGACCATGGAAGAGTTCCCGCCGCTGGTGGCCCAGGCGAACGCGCTGGCGCGGCACGTCGGCTTCGCCCTGACCAAACAGGAGGCCGGCGGTGACGGTTCGGCCCCCTCGTGCTGCCTGCCGGGGGTCGGCCGCGTGCTCGCCGTTCTGGCGTCCGGCTGCCACGGGGGACGGATCGGCGAGATCGGCACCGGCGTCGGGGTGGGCAGTGCCTGGATGGCGAGCGCGATGCCGGCCGACTGCACGCTGGTCACGGTGGAGATCGACAGGGACCGCGCCGCCCACGCGACCAGCCTGCTGGCCAGCGACGGCCGGGTGCGGGTGCTCACCGGCGACGCGGGCGAGCTGATCCCGACCTGCGCCCCGTACGACCTGCTGTTCGCCGACGGCGGCCGGCCGGACCGGGCCGGCTACGCCGCCCTTGTTGACCTGCTGCTGATCGGCGGTCAGCTCGTCGCGGACGACGTGACCCCGCTGGCCACGACGCCGGCCGGCTCGCCGGTGTTGGCGAGCGACGTTAAGCGGAACTTCTTCTTCGGTGAGCCGCGGCTGGTCTCGACCGAGATCGTCCTGCCCGACCTGCGCAACTCGCTGCTGATCGGGACCCGGCTCGCCTGACATCCGCCGCCCCGATAGGCGCGAACCCTTTTTCCGTAATTCAGCTTTCTTGGCCGATTATGCAGAGCGACGGCATTGGATCTGCTCATTTCTTAAACAGATCTCCGGTGCTCGGCAGTTATCTCAGCACTTGTGTTGCTAGCCTTGCGCGGTGACAGATTCCGAGCTGACCAGCAAGAAAGCGGCCAATAACGATACTGTCAATAACAAAAACGGTAGCCGCCCGACCGGGCTGGAGAAAGTAACCGCGGCGGTACTCGCCGCCGCGCATGTGCGGCCCGGAGACCTGGTTATCGACCTGGGCTGCGGCGCCGGCCTGGTCAGCCTGCCGCTGGCCGAGCGCGGCGCTCGCGTGCTGGCGGTCGACGCCAGCCAGATCCTGCTCGCCCGGCTGGAGCGGGCCGCGCGCGACCGGTCGCTGTCCGGGATCGAGGTTCTCGCCCGGCCGATCGACTGCCTGGCCCTCCCCGCCTGCAGCGCGGACCTGATCGTCACGAGTTACGCGCTGCACCGGTTGCGCGACGCCGACAAGCAGCGTCTCGTCGTCGCGGCCTACCACTGGCTCAAGCCGGGCGGGACGTTCGTCGTCGCCGACATGATGTTCGGGCGCGGCACCACAAGCCG
>DASPZH010000373.1:0-3752 GCA_035636335.1 Streptosporangiaceae bacterium | reverse complement strand
GATGTTGGCGGAGGCGGGCGAGGGCGGGCGAGGCGGGCGAGGCGTTCGTGCGGGCGGGGGGGAAGGGGGGCTTGGGGCTGAGCCGGACAGGGTCGCCGGGGGGTAGGCGGAGCACGGGACGGCTCAGCGGGCAGACGAGTGCTCCCGTGCCCGGAACCGGTCGCGGAAGGCCCGCGCCGCGGCCCTGAGCTCAAGCTCGGGGTCCAGGCCGGCCGCCCGCGCCTTCGCGACCAGCGCGAACAACTCCGCGCCGATCGGGCTGACCGGCCCGGCTTCCGCCTCGGCGTCGTCAGCCGAGGCGCACGGGGCGGCCGGGCCGGACGTGTCGGTCTGGTCGGCCGCGCACGGGGCGGCCGGGCCGGTCGTGTCGGTCAGGTCGACCTGGCTGGCGGGAGCGCCGGCGGACTGTGCCCTGCGCTGCAACTGGGCGGCCAGCGACAGCGCCGGCTGGCCCATCGGGACGCCGTCGAGCGCCGCGCTTAACTCTGCGTCCCTGCCCGCCTGGAACAGGCCCGCGCCATCATCACCGGCCGCCACGGCACCACCACCCTCGCCCCCGACCAGGCACTATCTTCGGATTTGACGCAACGCCCTAGAGGCTGGTCAATGATCATGCTGCGGGATGGATATAAAGGGCTTATGGCGGGCAGCGCGGAAAGAGCTCTCGTGCTGGGCGGCGGCGGGATCACCGGGATCGCCTGGGAGATCGGGGTTCTCGCCGGCCTGGCCGAGCGCGGCATCAACCCGGCCGACGCCGACCTGGTGGTCGGCTCGTCCGCGGGCTCGGTCGTGGGCGTCGACGTGCGCTCCGGGGCGGCGCTGGCCGACCTGTACGCGATCCAGGCGCGGCCGCCGGAAGCCAGCGAGGTCTTCGCCAGGATGGGCCCGGCGATGATGGCCAAGTACGTCAGGGCGATGGTCTTTACCAGGAAGCCCGAGGTCGGGCGCAGGCGGGTCGGGAAGATGGCGCTCCGGGCGCGGACCGAGCCGGAAGACACGCGGCGGCGGGTCATCGAGTCCAGGCTGCCCAGTCTCGAGTGGCCGGCCGGCGAACTCAAGATCACCGCGGTGGACGCCGCGACGGGCGCGTTCGCGGTGTTCGACGCGGCCAGCGGCGTCCGGCTGCTCGACGCGGTCGGCGCGAGCTGCGCGGTCCCCGGTATCTGGCCGCCGGTCACCATCAACGGCCGGCGGTACATCGACGGCGGCATGCGCTCGGCGGCCAACGCCGACCTGGCGGCCGGATGCGGGCGTGTCGTGGTGATCGCGCCGCTGGCGCAGGGGTTCGGCGTCATCGAGAGCGTGGCCGGCCAGGTCAGGAAGCTGGCCGGGCAGGGCGCGCGGGTCGCGGTGGTCAAGCCGGACAAGGCGGCGCTGAAGGCGATCGGCAGGAACGTGCTCGACCCTGCCCGCCGGCCGGACGCGGCCCGGGCCGGCTACACCCAGGCCGGCTCGGAGGCCGATGCGGTCAAGGCGGTCTGGCTGTAGGTCCGCGGGCACGCACGCACGGGCGGGACGGCATGTCCGCGGGCACGCACGCACGGGCGGGACGGCGCGGACCGGGAAGCGGGCATGGAAAGAGCCGGGCCCGGCGGGAGGTCGGGCCCGGCTCAGCTCAGGTGCCGGCTGGTCAGACGGCGTACTCCAGCAGCGGCTGCGCCCGGCTCGGGTGCCGCAGCTTCGACAGCGACTGCTTCTCGAGCTGCCTGATCCGCTCCCTGGTCAGGCCGAGCGCCTTGCCGATCTCGTCCAGCGTGTGCGGGTTGCCGTCATACAGCCCGAACCGCATGGCCATGATCGTGGCCTCACGCGGCGTGAGCGCGTCCAGCGCGTGCCGGAGCTGGTCGGCCATGAGCTGCCGGTCGACCAGCTCAGCCGCCTCTGGCGCGTCGACGTCCTCGATTAGGTCGCCGATCGACGTCTCGCCGTCCTCGCCGATCGTGGAGTCCAGGCTGATCGGCTGCCTGCTGGTCCGCAGCAGCTCCTCGATCTGGTCCGGCGTGCGGTCAAGCTCGACGGCCAGTTCCTCCGGCGTGGGCTCACGGCCGAGCCGCTGGTGCATGTCCCGCTCGACCCGGCTCAGCTTGCTGAGCATCTCGAGCACGTGCACCGGCAGCCGGATGGTCCTGGCGGAGTCGGCGAAGCCGCGCTGAATCGCCTGGCGGATCCACCACATGGCGTAGGTGGAGAACTTGTAGCCCTTGGTGTAGTCGAACTTCTCGACCGCCCTGATCAGGCCGAGGTTGCCTTCCTGCACCACGTCAAGCAGGGACAGCCCGCGGTCGCTGTACTTCTTGGCCACCGAGACGACCAGCCGCAGGTTGGCCTCGAGCATGTGCGCCTTGGCCCTGCGCCCGTCGGCGGCGACCGCCTCGAGGTCCGCGCGGTGGCGAGGCGCAAGGCCCGTCTCGGTCTCCAGCTTGTGCTCGGCGAACAGGCCAGCCTCGATCCGCTTGGCCAGGTCCACCTCCTGGTCGGCGGTGAGCAGGCTGGTGCGGCCGATCGACTTCAGGTACGTGTGCACCGAGTCGCCCATGACCGAGGTCTGGTCGTCGAGGTCGACCTCACCGGCCGGGTCGTCGTCGCCGGGCAGCGCGACCGGAGCCCCGGCAGGCACCGTCGCGCCGCGCGACTTGCGGCTGCGCGTCCGGTTCGGCCTTCCGCGCCGGCCCGCGTCCGGCTCGGCGTCGTCGAGCAGACCGGCGTCGTCAAGTTCGGCCACGGCAAGACCCGGGCCGCCGAGGTCGGCCTCGGCAAGGTCCGGCACAGCGTGAGTCACTTCTGCGGGCTCCACTTCAGAAATTCCATGATCGTCGGAGCTGCCCGTCGGTGCGGCAGCAGGATCGATCGCCTCGTTGCCGAGCTGAACGCCCTCGTCGGAAAGCTCGCGCAGGATGGCCCGAGCTTCCGCAGCAGTAACGTTCGCCTGCCCGAAAGCGTTCCGCAGCTCGGGAAGCATCAGATATCCCTGGCGGCGCCCGCGCCGGACGAGGTCGTCGACGTGGCGGGCTGCGGCCTCGTCGTCGTGACGCTCCGCGAGAGCGCTGGCGGTCCTTGGCATGAGACACCTCCGTTCGTGTGCGTATCGCTTGCGCAGATCGCATGGCCCGCATCCGGCAGTACCCAAGAGCCGTGGCACTTGGTATTGTGCAGTGCGGGCGCTACGTATAACGCGCGACGGGCCCTTTTGTTTCCCGCGCCGCGCTAGCGTGCCGTAACTTTCCCGTGGTGCTGGCGGTGCCGAGCTGCCTGGCGGCGTCGTCCCTGATCAGCTTCCTGTCCGGTTTGCCCGACGCAAGCATCGGCAACTCGGAGACGACCGCGAGGCCACGAGGGGCCGCGTGCCGCGGCAGCCGGTCCCGCACGTACGCCCTGACCTCGTCCAGGCTCGGCGGGTCCGCCGCGTCCGACGGGATGATCACCGCGGTCACCCGCTCGCCCCAGTCGCGATCCGGGGTTCCGACCACCACCGCGTCGCGCACGCCGGGACAGGCCCGCAGCACGTGTTCGACCTCGCCCGCCACGACCTTCTCGCCGCCGGTGTTGATCACGTCGTCGGCTCGGCCGCGCACGACCAGCCGGCCGTCGGCGCCGACCTGGCCGATGTCGGACGTGACGAACCAGCCGTCCCGCAGCACGGTCCTGGTCAGCTCGGGAGCCAGCCGGTAGCCGGAGAACAGGACCGGCCCGGCGATGCTGACCCTGCCGTCGGCGTCGAGGTCGCCGGTGACGACCTCGACACCGTCCAGGGG
>DASPZH010000372.1:0-4810 GCA_035636335.1 Streptosporangiaceae bacterium | reverse complement strand
GTTGCCGACGAGCGGCGGCTGGCGGCCTGGATCCGGTGGGAGGTGGTGGCCGACCGCCTCCTGTCGGAGCACCAGATCACCGCGATGTGTGCGTTCGACCAGAAGAGGGTGGATGCGGGCCGACTGCGCCACCTGGCGGCGATGCACCCGTTGTCGTCCGCGTCGAGCCCGGTGCCGCAGTTCCGGGTCTTCTCCGCGGCGGGGGCGCTCTGCGCCGAAGGCAGGCTTGACTCGCTCGCGGTTACGCAGATACGGCTCGCGCTCGACAACCTGCCGCGCGGGACCGGGGTTCTGGTGGACCTGGCGACCGCCACGCTGACCAGCCATGCGGTGCTGACCGGCCTCGAGCAGCTTTGCGACTACGGCGTGAGCGTCACGATCAGGGGCGAGGATGCCGCGCTGGACGGGCTGCGGCGCTCGTTCACGCCGTACGGCCACTGCCCGGTGCTGCAGGAGGCCTGAAGGAGCCGACCGAGTTGCCTGCCCGGGCGGGCCGGCCGGGCGCCTGGTTGATCGGGGCTCGGGTGGCTCGGATGGCTCGGATGGCTCGGATCAGGACTCGCGCAGCGCCGCCCGGATGATCTTCACGCTGTTCGCCGGCGTCGCGGCCTCGATGCACAGGCGTTCCATCACGGCGAGATAGCTGTCGACGATCTCCAGCTTGTCCAGGTACAGGGAGCTGGTCAGCTGCTCCAGGTACACCACGTCGGGGAGGTCGTACTCGCCGAAACGCAGCACGCTGAACGGGCCGCCGGCCGCGGCGTGGCCGCCAGCCGTGAACGGGACGACCTGCACCGTCACGTTGGGTAGCTGGGACGTCTCGATGATGTGCTCTAGCTGCGCCCGCATCACGGTAAGGCCGCCGATCGGCCTGCGCAGCACCGCCTCGTCGAGCACCACCCACAGGCTCGGCGGATCCGGCCTGGTGAGCAGGGCCTGACGAGACAGCCGCAGGCCGACCCGACGGGTGATCTCCTTCGGGTTCGAGTACCCGAGCATGGTGACGGCGCGGGCATAGTCCTCGGTCTGCAGCAGCCCGGGCACGAACTGGACCTCGTACGCGCGGATCTGGGACGCTGCCTCCTCGAGGCCGACGTAGGCCTCGAACCAGTGCGGCAGGACGTCGGAGTAGTCGTGCCACCAGCCAGGAGAGTTCGCCTTGCTGGCGAGCGCCCGCAGCGCCTCGCGTTCCTTCTCGTCGGTGATTCCGTAGAACGTGAGCAGGTCGACGATGTCGCGGTCCTTGAAGCCCACCCGGCCGGTCTCGAGCCGGCTGATCTTGGAATGCGAGGCCCTGATGACGTTCCCCGCCTCTTCCAGAGAGAGTCGCCTCGCCTCGCGGAGTCGCCTGAGCTGAGCTCCCAGCAAAATGCGCAACACTGTCGGGCCGCCGACGCTAGGCGACTCGAGCAGGCTCTGGACCGGGCTGGCGTCTCGCCCGGCGGTTGTGACCATTGCATCCCCCTGCTTTGGCCGGTCGGAGTAGCTTGACCCAAGGAGTGTCCCATGGAGGCGGCCATTGCGCCATAAGCGCAACGTAAACCGCAGCGAAATGATGATAGCTCCCTTGCGGGCCGTTGTCCGCCATTGTCGGCGCGGCTGACCGGCTGCTAGCCGGTCAGCCGAGGTCGCCTAGCCGGTCAGCCGAAGTCGCCGGCCTTGACGCCGCGCAGGAACGCGTCCCACTCGGCGCCGGTGAAGATCAGCGCCGGGCCGTCAGGAAACCGGGAGTTGCGCACCGCGACGCCGTCGGCCGACAGGAGAGCCGCTTCGACGCAGTTGCCGCTCGGGTTGCTGTAGCTGCTCTTGCTCCAGGAGGCGCGCAGGAGCGAGGCCCGCACGCCGTTGTAACCATGATCCACCGTGAAACATCCCTTCGCCCAGCCTGGCCGGTGACTCCGGCTGGCCCAGTCGACTCCGGCGTCGCTGGAGCCCAGCCATGGCTGAGTGTGTGCATCGGCACTTGCATGTGCACGCAATAATGCCACCTTAGGGGGACGAACGCACGCGAATTGGCCAAGCTGATGTGCGATGGCACTTGCATGTGCACAGCCGTTAATGGCATCGTAACGGACGAGCAGGCCCGAATGGACTCGGCCGAAACCTCGCCGGAGTCCTGACACCCGGCACAAGGGACACGACACCAGTGACTTCTGCGCAGGCACGGGACTTGGCTTACGACTGTCATGAGTTGCGCTCGCCCGGAGGTCCGCACCGGTCGGCCACGCCACAGCAGCAGGGTGTGCCGTCGCGGGCGGACATGCCTCCGCGGGCGGACATGCGTCCGCGGGAGGACATGCCTCCGCGGGAGGACGTGCTGGGACGGGAGGCCGTGCTGCCGGAAGAGTCGGCTTACTCGCCCGGCCAGGTCCCGGCAGGGCAGCGTAAGCTGCTCCTGGCCGCCGGCCCGGAGTCGGTCAAGACCGCACGGGACTTCACCACCGCGACGCTGTGCGACTGGCGGCTCGAGCCGTTGGTCGACGAGGGCATGATCATCGCCTCGGAACTGGTGACCAACGCGATCAGGCACGGGACCTGTCTGGCCGCCGCCCCGGCCGGCTTGGGGGTCGGCACGATAGAGCTGAGCTGGCAGCGGTATGTCAGCCGAGTGATCTGCGTGGTCACGGACGGGAGCAGCATGCCGCCCGTTCTCGTGCCCGCCGACATGAGCTCTGAGTCGGGGCGCGGGCTCCACGTCGTGCACGCGCTGGCCGTGGCGTGGGGATGGATGATGGTCGGCACGCGCGAGAAGGCCGTCTGGGCCGCCCTGCACCTGCCCTGACTGCCGGGCAGTATCCGAATTCGGCCAAGACCTCGTCGACGCGCGCACGCTTCGGCCCCGGCTCGACCTGGACTCTGGCTACCTCAGCCGGCTGCTGCGGTCGCTGGAGGGCGCTTATGCAGCCGGGGAGGGTGCTGGGGAGGCGGATGTGGGCGGGCCAGAGGACCGGGCAGACGCCGGCGAGGCGGCCGCCGGGGCAGGCGCCGGGGCAGGCGGCGAGGATGCCGGCTGGCGGCCGGAGGTGGAGGAGATCCGGCGCCGGCGCGAGCTGGCGCTGGCCATGGGCGGCCCGGACAAGGTGCGGCGGCAGGCCACCTCGGGCCGACTGACCGTCCGCGAGCGGATCGGCAGGCTCGCCGACCCCGGCAGCTTCGCCGAGATCGGCGCGCTGACCGGCTTCGGCGACTACGACGCCGACGGGCGGCTCGTGTCCGTGCTGCCGGCCAACTTCGTCGCGGGTACCGCGCGCATCGGCGGCCGGCCGGTCATGATCGGCGCCGACGACTTCACCGTCCGCGGCGGCTCGGGTGACGCGGCCATCCACGCCAAGCAGGTCTACTCCGAGCAGTACGCGGGAGACCTGCGGCTGCCCGTGGTCCGACTGCTCGACGGGGCGAGCGGCGGCGGCAGCGTCAAGACGACGCTGGACGCCGGCTACACCTACGTCCCGGTCAACCCGGCGTGGGACGCGGTCGTCGGCAACCTGTCCGTGGTTCCCGTGGTGGCGGCGTGCCTGGGCCCGGTGGTCGGCCTCGGCGCGGCGCGACTGGTGATGTCGCATCTGGCCGTGCTGGTGGCCGGCGTGGGCCAGCTATTCACGGCCGGCCCGCCGGTGGTCCGCGGCGGTACGGGCGAGGACCTGACCAAGGAAGAACTCGGCGGGTCGGCCGTGCACCGGCGCAACGGCACGATCGAGCGGTTCGCGGACACCGAGGACGACGCCTTCGCGATCATCCGCGGCTTCCTGTCCTACCTGCCGGACAGCGTGCACGAGATACCGCCGGTGCGGCCGTGCGACGACCCGGCAGGCCGGCGGGACGAGTCGCTGGTTACCGCCATCCCGCGCAACCCCAGGCGGCCGTACCGGATCGGGCCGGTGCTCGAGGCGATCTTCGACCGCGGCTCGGTGTTCGGCTACGCGGAGTACGGCGGTGCCATGGTCGCGGCGCTGGCCAGGCTCGACGGGCACCCCGTGGGCGTGCTGGCCACCGACCCGTACAAGGGCACCACGATGTCGCTCGAAGGCGCGCAGGCACTCACGCGCCTGGTCGACCTGTGCGAGACGTTCCACCTGCCGATCGTGAGCCTGACCGACCAGGGCGGGATCACGATCGGCCGGGTCGCGGAGGAACGCGGCACCGTCCGGCCCGCCGCCCGCGCCATCGCCGCCGTCTACCAGGCCAGGGTCCCGCAGGCCGAGTTGATCGTGCGCCGCGTCTACGGCGTCGCCGGCGCGGGCATCGTGAACCGGCACCGGGTCGGCCGTAGCTGGGCGTGGCCGTCGGGTGACTGGGGTTCGCTGCCGGTCCAGGGCGGGGTCGAGGCGGCGTTCCGCGCCCAACTCAAGGTCGCGGCCGACCCGGCCGCGGAGGCCGAGCGGATCCGCCGCGCGCTCGCCGCCGTCACCTCGCCGTTCCGCACGGCGGAGCGGTTCGGCGTGCAGGACCTGATCGACCCGCGCGACAGCAGGCCGCTGCTGTGCGCGTGGGTGCGCGACGCCTATCGGGTCCTGCCCGAGCTCACCGGGCCGCCGTCCTTCGGCACTCGGCCCTGAGCCGCGCCGCCCCCGCCGGACCGCGCCCGGTTGCCGTGCGGGCGCGGCTGCCCTCTGGGGTGCGGGTGGGGCCCGCGTTGGTAGCCTGCGGGCGTGGCCATCACCTTTTCCGAGGCGACGCTCAGGCTGCTCGACGGCCGGAACTACGCGGTCCTTGCCACCGTGAACCAGGACGGCAGCCCGCAGACGTCGGCGATGTGGGTCGGCAGGGAGGGCGACGACCTGCTGCTGTCGACCGTGGCCGGTCGGGTCAA